>JAYVGG010000056.1:0-6865 GCA_043772475.1 Burkholderiales bacterium | reverse complement strand
GGGGGTTCGGTGGGGGTTTCGAGGAGGAACCTCCTCGCCCATCGAACGGCATTCCAATGCAATGGAATGCGCGTCCTGCAAGGAAGGCTGGGAAGGGGGTGCCTCAAATTGAGTTGACAGCATTCACCGTACCCCATCCCAACCTTCCCCTTGCAGGGGAAGGAGCCAAACCGCACCGAGCAAGATTGGCGCGTTGCAACAAATAGTCAGTTTGGCACCTTCACCGCTGCTAAAAATTGAACGTACTTACCGCTGCAAAATATATTCCGGTGCCGCCATCGCTAGAAAAATCGCGAGATAAACGCGGTTGCGCCTATCGTTATCTGGGTTGGCGGTGCCGATGGTGACTGACGTAACCGCGCTACGAATCGCCGCGCGCGTGGTAGCCGTAAACGTGCCGCCCATGAGCAAGAGCTCAACGCGATCTACCAATTTATCTGGGTCACTTGCGAGCGCGATTTCTTCCGCGTAGTTCGGCTGGATGTCGCGCGTATTGGTGGCGGCGAAGGTGGTGCCAATACCGAGCTGGATGGTGGCTCGCATAAAGTTTAGGTAGCCCGCAGTCGAGCTTTCGCTCGCTATTTGTGCCTCGGGGGCGACTAAGCCTGCCGCCCCGGTTTTACTATTGGGTGGCACAAATCCGGGCCTGAAAAAATTAAATACCGAGGGCGCATACATCGGCATCTGTGCCAGCTGGGTGCCAGGGTCGAGCGTGGTGCCCTGCAAGAATCGGCCATCTTGCGAGCGCACGTTAAACGAGCGCATCCAGTGTACAAAGCGAATCGCGGGCTCGCGCAGCTTGCCCGATACGTTGCCAACTGGCGGGGTTAGCGCTTCTGGGTCTAGCAATACGGCCTTGATGACAGCCGGCATATCACCACGCACGCCGGCACCGTTATTGTTGAATGCCGTCGCCACCCGCGCGACATAGGAGGGCGATGGGTTTGATGTGACGAGACGCTGGATAAGCTGCTTACCAATAAAGGGTCCCACGTTTGGGTGATTGAAAAGCGTATCGAGCGCGATTTTTACGTCCGCATTTGCGTTCGCCGTTGCCACCGTGGTGGCAGGAATAGTCACCCCAAGAAACTGCTTGGCCGACACCGAGTGAAACTGGTTGTAGGCCTGCATGGGGATGATTTCGCGATTAGGGTCACTCGCGGAGGCGGCCCCGTTGTAGCGATTGGTTGAGGTATCCGCCCCACCCCAGCTAAGGCCCGTGAATACTTTGGCGAGATTGGAAATATCGGTGTTGGCGTAGGTATCAATCGGGCGACCAAGTGCGTCGAGCTTTTGCGAGCCATCGAGATTGAGTTGATAAAGCCCAATCGTCATCAATTGCATCAACTCACGCGCGTAATTTTCGTCGGGCACGGCACCGGTGGCGGCGTTTTCCTTTTGGTTTCGCATGTAGGTTAAGTAAATCCCCATCATCGGCGAATAGGTTACGTCGTCCATTAACTTGCGATAGTTAGTAAATGCGTTAGCACCCAGCATATCGAGGTAATTCGCGGGGCCGCGCGGGTTGCCGGTCGCGACGGTGCCGGTGGTGTTGGAGACCACAAAAATTTCTGAGAGAGCAAACGCGATTCGTTGGCGCAGCTGGTCCTCCGCCAACGCTTGGCGCTTCCAGATACTCCAGTTAAAGCCTGTTTGCCCCTGCGCGGGCGGGGCGAGTGTCGCCACATGCGTGGTCACATCGGGTAGATGCAGCGATTGCGGCTTGGCGATCTGCGCGTCGATCCACGCATCAAAATTATTTGTGACCGCAAGCGCATCAATCTCACTCATGCGCGGGCCAAAAGTGGCCTTGGATAAAAAGCGTGATGCCGTTTTTTTGGCGCTCGCATCTGCACTGCCCAGCGTACACAAATTGGTGAGCCCACCCGCGACTGCCAGCCGCTCAATCGCGAGCGCACGACCCTCAATCCCGTACTGCGGCAGGCTATACACAAACGTGCCCAAGTCGCCCGTGCCAAAATTTAACGTGAATGAGCCTATCGTATTGGTAGGTGGCTGGGTGGTGCTAAATGTGCTGGAAAATGGCGTGCCTACTGGGATTTGGTAAAGACTCCCGCTAAAAAAATTCGGGTTCGTTACCGTGGATTTACCGATGCCGGTATTCCACGTGGCGGTGCCTTGATCGTTATAGCTATACCAGCCAAAAAAAATCGTATCGGCCTGATGTGAGATTTGCAAACCCCATCCCGAGCGACTCGCGCCACCCCACCAATGATCGGTGAAATTTGCTGCACCCGCACGCGATCCACCCTGCAACTGGCACACCGGAATACTCGCCGCCGCCACAAAATTTTGCGCCTCCAGATCCGTCTTAGTCTGCGTGATCGCACCGATGGTGTAGCTCAAATTAAGCTTGCCTGAGCCCGTCATCGTCATTGCACCGGTGCCCGCTTTCTCGGCCACGAGATTGGCTCCCGCCGTAATTTGCGCGAGCGGCAAACCGCGTCCCGTGTAAAGATCACCGGCGCAAACATTAGTGGCAAAGGTGCAGCTTAGCGTGTACCAAATAGGCTTCGCTTGCGCGTCATAAGTGAACCAAACGGCGAAGGTACTCGTGCCTTGCTGCTGAATACTGACCCCCCAACCAGGCTCGGTGGGCTTATACCAAAAGCCGACTTGGGAGGGGGTTTGGGCGAAGGCAGGTAGCCCAAACACCAATAGGGACGCGGCGATCAGGGCAATACTGCGTTTACGGAAACAGCGAAAAAACGCGGAAATAAATCGGCTGACGGACATGGCAACACCTTTTTATGAAGCATTCAATATCGGTAAATTACGCCATAAATTGTGACATGGAAAGGGGGGAGATGTTACGAGATGCTACGCAATGCTGATCGATTGATATTCGCCGTGCTAGGCAGCACTCGCAGTGCGTTCAGGAACGCAGACTAAGATGATTGTGCGGCAGGCGTTTTGATTGTGCGCGATTAGCCGAAAGCCCAATAGCCACGCGGGGTTTGGCGTTTTTAGCGCGCTACCCGGAATACACCCAGCAAAAAAAGCGCTGGGTGGATTCCGCGCTACGAAGCACGGGATGGAAAGACGGGGTTACCCCAGCGCCTCGGCCAGCACGCGCGCCACATGCCATGCCTCGCGTTCTGCGCCATCGTGAATCTGATGCCGACAACTGGTGCCATCCGCCACGATGATTGCCCCCTCCCCCGCTTTTCGCACGGCAGGTAGCAGCGAGAGCTCGGCCATTTTGAGTGAGGTCTCGATGTGCTCAACCTCGTAACCAAACGCGCCCGCCATACCGCAGCAGCTCGATTCAATGGTTGATGTTTTTAATTCTGGGATCCAATTCAGCACCGACTCAACATCACCCATCACGCCGAATGCTTTTTGGTGGCAGTGGCCGTGGAGTAAGGCTTCCTTGGCAGTGATCGGCTTCAATTCGAGATTCAAGCGACCGGCATTTTTTTCGCGCACCAAAAATTCTTCAAACAAAAACGCATTGTCAGCAAGAAGCTTCGTGTCGTAACCCGGAAACAGGCCGAGGAATTCATCGCGTAGCGTTAGCAAGCACGACGGCTCCAAGCCCACCACCGCGACCCCGCGCACGACGAAGGGTAGTAATGCAGCGATGGTGCGCGCCGCTTCTTCGCGCGCTTTGTCGATCATGCCGGTGGCTAAAAATGTGCGGCCACAGCAGAGTGGGCGGGCGCTGTCAGAGGCAGTCGCAACGTGTACGTTATAGCCCGCGCGCGTGAGCACAGCGTGCGCGGCGATTAAATTTTCGGCTTCAAAGTAGTTGTTAAAGGTATCGGCAAAGAGCACCACTTCTTTCGTGCCAACGCCCTGAAACCCCGCGCCAGTAAACGATTTTTGCCATATTGGCAATGATCGTTTCGCCGAAAAACCAATCAATTTTTCGCGGATTTTTTTGGCACCCGGCAGTGTATCGAGCGCATTGATAAGCCCGGCTACCTTCGATACAAACGGCGCATAGCGCGGCGTGTAGGCGATCAATTTGTCACGCAGCGTGTGGCCGTTGGCGGCTTTGTATTGATGGAGAAATTCAATCTTCATCTTCGCCATATCAACACCCGTCGGGCAATCGCGTTTGCAGCCTTTGCAGCTCACGCATAAGTCCATCGCGTCTTTTACCGACTCAGACGCAAGCCCGCCTTCGATTTGGCCTGAAAGCGCCAAGCGCAGCGTATTAGCTCGGCCACGCGTCACATCTTTTTCATCTCGCGTCACGCGAAAGCTGGGGCACATGGTGTCGGCATCGAATTTGCGGCAGGTGCCGTTGTTGTTGCACATCTCAACGGCTGCGGCTAAACCACGCTCGCCAAATTCGCTTTTCCACTCAAACGCAGTGGCGAGATTTTCGGTTTTGTAGTCTGGTGTGTAGCGAAAAAGACTACGATCATCTTGCTTAGACGGCATCACGATCTTGCCGGGGTTCATCAAGCCGCGTGGGTCGAAGAGTGCTTTCACTTCACCCAATGCCGCCGTTAACGTTGGCCCAAAAAAGGGCGCAATCCACTCGCTACGCACGAGGCCGTCACCGTGTTCACCCGAATACACGCCCTTGTACTCACGCACGAGAGCCGCCGCTTCGCTAGCAATGGCGCGCATCTTGGCGGCCCCATCGGTCTTCATATTGAGGATCGGCCGCACGTGTAGCGTGCCGACACTCGCGTGCGCGTACCAGGTGCCGCGTGTGCCGTGCTTTTCAAAAACTTCTGTTAAGCGTGCGGTGTAGTCCGCTAAATGTTCGAGCGGCACCGCGCAGTCTTCGATGAAGCTCACGGGCTTTCCTTCACCGCGCATCGACATCATGATGTTGAGCCCGGCCTTACGCACGTCCCAAAGTTTTTTCTGCGCGCCCGCATCCATCATTTTCACGACGGAATTAGGCACGCCCAAATCGCCCATGAGTACGGCAAGCTCGTTTAAGCGCGCGGTGATTGCGGCTAAATCATCGCCCGCAAATTCGACCAACAATATCGCTTCTGGCTCACCGATGAGGGCTGCATCAATGACGGCGCGAAAGGCGGGGTTACTGCGTGAAAGGTCAATCATGGTGCGGTCCACGAGCTCAACGGCGACCGGCCCAAGCTTCACAATGTGCTGCGTGAGCGCCATGGATTGATGGAAGGTGGGGAAATTGACCACGCCCAAAACTTTGTGGCGCGGCAGTGGCGAAAGTTTTAATTCGAGCGTGCGGAAATAGGCAAGCGTGCCTTCCGAGCCGACCAGCAAATGCGCGAGGTTTGGCGCGACACTGTTGTAGTGCATCGGGTCTTGCGGATCGAAGAGATCCAAGTTGTAGCCCGCCACACGACGGAGCAACGGCGGAAAGCGTGCGCGGATTTCATCGGCCTCGCGGGTGCAGATACCTCGGATACCGTCGAGCAAACCGCGGTACCGTGCGCTGCGATGAGCCGACATATCTTCGTTAAACCATTCCGTCGTGCCATCCGGCAGCATGGCTTCAATCGCGGCGACGTTATGCACCATGTTGCCGTAAAAAAGTGAGCGCGAGCCGCAGGAATTATTGCCCGCCATGCCACCAATTGTCGCCTGTGCGGAAGTCGATACATCGACCGGATACCAAAGCCCATGCGGTTTTAATTGCGCGTTTAAGGTATCGAGCACGATGCCGGGCTCGACAATGGCACGCTTGGTGGCGGGGTCAATCAATAGGCAATGGCGTAGATATTTTGAATTGTCGATCACGAGCGCGGCACCGACGGTTTGCCCGCACTGTGACGTGCCCGCACCGCGCGAGAGAATCGGCACGCCCGCTTCGGCGGCGATTTCTATCGCCACGCGGGCGGCATCCGCCGTGCGCGGCACAACCACGCCCACCGGGGTGATTTGGTAGATTGAGGCATCCGTTGCATAGCGACCACGACTTGCTGCATCAAACAAAATTTCACCATCGAAATGCTTGGAAAGCCTCGCCGCTATTGGGCTTTCAGCTTTTGGGCTAAAGCGAATTGCGTGGGTTTTTGCGAGCGTTTGAGCCATATTTTTCTTGATTGGTGATATGGTTAAGAATGAACGATTAGCTTACTCTACCCGCTACTAAACTCGGAGCAAACGACATGAGTCATTCCACCCCGACACCCGGCTATCAAGCAGGCCGCCATTTTCTGCATATCCCCGGCCCCACGCCCGTGCCAGATCGTATTTTGCGTGCGATTGATACACAAGTAATCGACCATCGCGGCCCGACGTTTCAAGCCTTGGGATTTGAAGTGTTAGCGGCAATCAAAACAATTTTTCAAACCACCTCGCCCGTCATCATCTACCCCGCCTCGGGTACCGGTGCGTGGGAGGCGGCGCTCGTGAACACGCTCTCCCCCGGCGACCGCGTGCTAATGGTCGAGACCGGCCACTTTGCATCGCTGTGGAAAAAAATGGCGATAAAGCTTGGTGTCGCGCCGGAACTGATCGAGACCGATTGGCGGCGCGGCGTGGATGCGAATCTCATCGAAGCGAAATTGCGTGAAGATACCAACCACCAGATTAAAGCCGTGTGCGTAGTGCATAACGAAACCTCGACTGCGGTTGTCTCGCGCATCGATCTCGTCCGCAAAGCAATCGACGCAGCAAAACACCCTGCCCTCTTGATGGTGGATACGATTTCAGGCATAGGCTCGGCCGATTACCGACACGACGAATGGGGTGTTGACGTGACCGTAGGCGGCTCGCAAAAAGGCCTGATGCTGCCACCCGGATTGTCGTTCAACGCACTCAGTGACAAAGCCATTGCCGCCAGCAAAACCGCGAAGCTCAACAAAGCGTTTTGGGATTGGCAGGAAATGCTCGCCTCGAATAAAAACGGCTTCTTCCCCTACACCCCCGCCACGCCAATGCTCTACGGCTT
>JAYVGG010000055.1:0-16088 GCA_043772475.1 Burkholderiales bacterium | reverse complement strand
TGCGCTGGGGCTGGCGAGATGCAGGTCTATACGTACTCAGATGGGCCGCGAAGCTGGACCATTACCGCCACCGCTCGGCCAGATCGCCGAATCGCACTGATGTCGATTCCGGTGAGCATGGTAGAGATTGTCCTAGATGGCCACGACAATCACGCCGCAGAGGCGTTTTACGCACGCTTTATGCTCTATTTTCAGCGCGGTGGAGGGTAGCCGGCGCACAAAAGAAAAAAGGCTTAGGTTTTCACCTAAGCCTTTGTTTTCCTGAGTGGGGCGTTTTTTCGATTCACTTGCATAAGCAGCGTTTAATCACTATGGTTAAACGCTATTTAAAAGCCGAGAAAATGAACGCGCCCCAGGCAGCGTGAGCGGAAGTAACGCTTTAAAGATTTCCGTTCGTTCCGTCTGCGTAAATTCTTCTTCATGCGCCCGCATAAATGCTAAGCGCACCGCATTGCTTGTGGGCTCTGGTGCTGGTTTACAACAGATAATTTCTCAGCGCCAGATCGGCGAATGTAGCCGCCACGCGCCATTTCAGCTTCAATGCCGCGAGCCCAATCTTCGGCATCACGTTTGGTGCGAAATGTCTTGAGAGTGGGCGGGTAACCTACCTTGCGGACAACAGTCGTAGGTGGTGGTGTGGGTGAGTGCATTGGCTTCGGTGAGCTTCCAGCCGAGCGGGTTGTAGCTCATGGCGCTGGTCTTGCCACGCGGGTCTTTCATCGAGGTGGTCAGGCCTCGGGGATCAAAGCCGAGGTATTCGGCGCTGTTCTGCTCAGGGTGTTTGGCGATCCCGTTGTTGGTGCTGCTCGCAGTGTTGCTATTGACTAAACATTCCATCGAAGCTATATTTGGCTCATGACTTGGGACGTTGAATACACCGATAATTTTGGCGAATGGTGGGCGAGCCTCACCGAGGCGGAGCAGATCTCGATCGCGGCTTCTGTCCAATTGCTGGAAGCACATGGCCCGTCGCTGGGGCATCCGCACAGCAGCGGCATTAACAGCTCCAAGCACACACACATGCGCGAGCTTCGCACGCAACATCGTGGCCGACCGTTTCGCACGTTGTATGCGTTTGATCCACGCCGGATGGCGATTTTGTTGATCGGCGGCGACAAGACGGGGGACAAGCGTTGGTATGACGTGCATGTGCCTCTTGCAGACAAGCTCTATGACGAACACCTCGATCAACTACGGCGTGAAGGAGAAATAGATGGCTAAGAAATTTACGCAATTGCGCGCAGCGATGAGCCCGGCGGCGCGCGCCAAAATAGAGACCAAGGCGCTCGCCATGTTGGCGGCGATGCCGCTTAATGAGCTCAGGCAGGCGCGCGGGTTGTCGCAGAAGATGCTGGCAGAAGTATTGCATGTGCAACAACCTTCGATTGCCAAACTCGAAAAGCGTACCGACATGTACCTTTCAACGCTACGCAGCCACATTGAAGCAATGGGTGGTGAATTGGAAGTGATTGCGCGGTTTCCAGAAGGCATTGTGAAGATCAGCAACTTTGCGGATTTAGAGCACGCAAAGTAATGTTGTCAGGGTCGCGCGAGGTGGCATACGCGCATGAGGTGCCGCGTACACCTCGCCCTCAGGCTCGCTTGCGTCCGCATGCGGGCGCTGCCCCAAACGCCCCGTGGTTATTAGGGTTTCGCGCTTTTTGTTGTTCGCGTTTTTATTCGGTTGACGTACCTTTTTACGGGCTAATCGGTGTCCAGCGGGAAATATTTATTGGAGGATTTTTTTCCTGGCAATAATTGTCTTGGTGATGTGCTTCGCGGCCTGTGCAGATTAGCCACGGCGCGGGTACCCATACAGGCAGCGAACTCGTCATGCTGGTTTTAGACGCATCGACAAGCCGCTCTCCTCCACGCACGCCTTTCGCTTTGCGCGCAAGCCCGAATGGGCTATTGATGAAATTATTCGGCCCAAAGCGTTTCTGCCACACGCAGGCGTTCGCACGATTACGCTTACGTTCAATCGCCTGCATCGCGCGCGAGAAAGCGTGAGCAAGAGTTATGTGGCCGAAATCATTCGCCAGCGCAAGTACGCGATTGGTGAGGTTTGGCGTGGGTTGGACACGAGCTACGCGCCGAGACTGGTTGAGCCGTACTCGGAATGGGATGGGTTGTTGAAAGGGTTTCGCGTTCCCTGGTGAGAGGTGTCCAGCGGCATCACGGAAATTGATGGGGTGGCGAGTGCTGCACCGGTGCCAACACGCGCGGTGCGCGTCGGGCGCGAGATTTTTGGCTTTGGCGATGGGGATTTACGGCGGATTTGATGCGTTGCCTGAAGGGAAATCACGCTGGTGGGATTTGGAAAATTAGAAAATTTCGGATTCAGGCAATCGAATCGTTGATGTCCACGCGGTGGACGGGACACTCGGCGCTTTGCTGTCACCGTGCTGTCACCAGCGCAGTAAAAATCTCTTCTGAAAAAGAAAAAAGGCTTAGGTTTTCACCTAAGCCTTTGATTCCCTTGGTAGGGCGTGGCAGATTCGAACTGCCGACCAACGGATTAAAAGTCCGCTGCTCTACCGGCTGAGCTAACGCCCCACTTGATACAGCAAAGCCTGTGATTATAGCGATTTTGAAGATGCTGGTCAAACCTCTGTGTGTTTTTTTCTTGTTTGAGGCGATCTATTCTTGCATGAGTTTCCAGTATTGGTACTTCAACGTGGCCGCACAGCCGACGATCATGGCGGCGAGAGCGACGAATGAGCCAATAGCAAGAGTAGAAACGCCGGTGACACCTTGGCCTATCGTGCAGCCCATGGCGGTTACGCCGCCCGCCCCCATGAGTACCGCGCCGACTAAGTGATTGCGCGTGTCAGTCACATTCACAAATCCTTCCCAGCGAAATTTCTTGGTGAAAAGTGCGTAGGCAAGTGAGCCCGCAATCAGGCCGAGTGTGCTGGCAATGCCGAAGGTAACGGCGAGCGATTTATCGCTCCAGAGCATGAGTAGCTCAAGCGTGTAGGCGGCGGGGGCTACAAAACTTAAGGACTCGGCGGCGCGACTATTGGTGCCAAAAAAAACCATTTCTAAATTTTCATTTTCGCCAAACCCTAGGCGGGCTGTGACATACCAGCCGATCACCACCGCCAGCCCGTAGCCTACGCTGCCTAGCCACGCATCGAGACTTTCGCGAAAATCACGGCTCTTTAGCGCGTAAGCGAGCATGGCGGCGGCGATAGTCAAAGTGGCAGCGATTTGGGCGCTTTTGCGCGAGAGTCCAAATGTTGCGAGGATGCTCGGCAAATCCTGCGTAGCGGCACCGTGCGTGGCAGTGCTAAAGCTGACCGCGTCGAGTGTGCTGACTCGCCACACGCCGAATAACCCTTTCATGGTCATGTAGGCGGCGATACCCATGAATACCAGCACGACCAACGATTTTACGTTGCCGCCACCGAGGCGCACCAAGGTGCGGCTACCGCAGCCCGAGGCGAGCGTCATGCCAACCCCGAACATGAGCCCGCCCACCACGTAGGAGAGCCACGTAACTTGCGGGCGAACGTAAAACGCTTTGCTAAGCTCGATCACGCCAAACCAATCCAGCCCCTGCGCGCCGAGGAGCGCAATCGCCATCGCCATCACCCACATACGCATCCTTGTGCCGTCACCCATATTGACGATATCGGAGACAGCACCCAGCGTACAAAACTGCGTTTTGGCCGAGATCGCGCCAAGGATAAAGGCGATGGCAAAACCGAGTGAGGAGACGGTGACAGCGAGATTGGACGTGGAATTCATGAGCCTAAGTGGGAGCGGGAGGATGGTGCTATTGTAGTGTGGGAATCGCGATTTTTGCGCTGAATCCACGCGGGCTTTGCAGCCGTACTATTTAAGTTGCATGTTTTGCGTCATTTAAATACTTAAAAAGGAGCGTCATGAAAAAAATTGTTCTCATTACCGCAGCCCTGCTACTAGCAAGCTGCGCGCAAACACCGATGATGGCACCGGTTGCCAAAATGAAAGACGGCGAGCTCACGACCCCGGCCGATTACAAATCGTGGCCGAAATTTTTGACCAACATTGATCGACCGGATGTAAAGCAGGTGCGGGACATTTACATCAATAACGTGGGTGCAGCGACGGCACGTGGCAAGCAGTTCGCCAACGGTACGGTGAGCGTGATGGAAATCTACAAGGCCCGGGAAAACGCGGACGGCACGCTCGCTAAAGGTGATGATGGAAAGCTCGCCAAGGGTGCTCTCGTAAAGGTATTTTTGATGAGCAAGGGCGAGGGCTGGGGCGCTTCGGCACCAGAGGGATTAAAGAATGGTGATTGGGTGTATGCCGCCTACCTGCCAGACGGCAAGACGGTCGCGCCTGATTCGGTGCTAACGTGCCGCGGTTGCCATTTACCGCTGGGCGAAAAAGTAGATTTTGTCCACCGCTACGATGAGTATTTTGACAAACGTAAGAGCTAACACGCCAATGCGCGCCTGAATAATTCAGGCGCGCAGCGGTGATTTTCAAGGTTCAATTTTCGTTGTCAGCCGCAAAGTCAAGCACTGGCGCGGGTTTTGAGGCACTCACGCGGCACTCACGCGGCAATCACGTAACGCGTTGCATCCGCAACCCCTGCCGCGATAAACCCCTCACGCCGTAGCCTACATGACTCGCATCGACCGCAGGCGCGCCCTGCCCCGTCGGCTTGATAGCAAGAAACCGTGGTGGCGTAATCCACCCCTAGGCGCGTGCCTTCGCGCACAATCTCGGCCTTGCTCATACGGATGATAGGCGTGTGGATGGTGATGTCGCCGCCCTCCACCCCCGCTTTGGTTGCGAGCCTTGCCATGGCTTGAAACGCCGCCACATACGCGGGCCGGCAATCGGGGTAGCCAGAATAATCAACCGCATTCATGCCGGCAAAAATATCGACTGCACTTAGCGTCTCAGCCCAGGCGAGCGCAAGCGACAAGAAAATGGTGTTACGCGCCGGTACATAGGTGATCGGAATACCGGTGCTAGGTGAGGTGGGAACGGCGATTTTGCTATCGGTTAGGGCGGAGCTGCCCCAGCCGGTGAGATCGAGCTTGACGACGCGATGTTCACACGCACCCAAGGCACCGGCCACGCGCGCCGCAGCTTCAAGCTCGATCAGGTGGCGCTGGCCATAATCGAACGATAGCGCGTAGCAATCAAAGCCTGACTCGCGCGCCATCGCGAGCACGGTAGCGGAATCAAGCCCGCCGGAAAGCAGGACAACACCACGTTTTTTTTCTTTCCCCCCGACCCTAGACCCCACGTTTTTCGCCCCAAATTATTTTGTGTAGCTGCACCTGCATTCGCACGCGAAGATGATCCCGCAAAATCCACCTGGCAAGATCGGCGGTGCTGATGTCGTTAAACGAGGGCGAAAATAAAATTGGGCAAATCTCGTCGAGCTTTTTTTCACGCATAAGCGTTGCGGCCCACCGGTAGTCCGCCTCGCTGGTAATCACGAATTTAATTTCGTCGCGCGCGTTGAGATAGCCCAGATTTTCCCAGTGCATTTTTTCGAGCTCACCGGAGCCGGGCGTTTTGATATCCATGATGCGCGAAACACGTGCATCAACCTGCTCGATGCTAATCGCGCCGCTGGTTTCGAGTGAGACCGAATAACCGGCATCACATAAGCTTGTGAGGAGCGTCAAACACGTGCGCTGGGCAAGTGGCTCGCCCCCAGTCACGCAAACCATCTGCACCGCGTGGCGGCTTACCGTGTGCAGCACATCGGCAATGGTGGTCGTATTGCCCTCGTGAAACGCGTAGGCGGTGTCACAGTAGCCGCAACGTAGCGGGCAGCCGGTGAGGCGCACAAAGACAGTCGGCAGACCAACGCGCGAGGATTCACCTTGGAGTGAATAAAAAATCTCGTTAACGCGGATGGTGTCAGCTCGCGTACGCAGTGGCGCAGAAGCGCCGTCTGCTTTCAGGTGCGTGGCGGCACCTTCGGCGGCGCGTGGAATAGCGGCGGGAATCGTTTGCATAAAGCAGTAAACCTTGGTGGGGGCGGTTTAGCGCCTGAGTTGCGCTAAGCGCGTGCGCGCTTTGGTGGCGGCTTCGCTGCCGGGGTAGCGCGAGATGATGTCGGCAAGCGTATTGCGGGCTGAGCCAAGATCGCCGGTTTCTTGCTGCACGCTAGCGATGGCAAGCAGTGCATCGGGGGCTTTAGCTGAATCGGGGTAGCGCTTTAGCACTTGCTCGTGGGCCGCACGTGAACGCGGGTAATCCTTCAGATTAAAGTGGGAGATGCCGATCCAGTACTGTGCATTTGCCGCCAGCCCGCTACCAACAAAATCGGCAATAAAAGTTTCAAACGCGCGAATAGCGGCTGGAAAATCACCACGCCGAAAAGCGTTGCTGCCAACGTCATAGGCGCGATTTTCTTGATCTTTTGTGTAGGTCGTGGCGGGCTGCGAAACAATAACTTGCCCGGAAGGCTGCACCAGCGTACCCGGCGGTAATACCAGCGGTGGCGGCAAAGCGGGGTTAGTTGCGACCTGTGGGGTATTCACAATAGGCTGCGAACCGATGCCCACACTGGACCCGACCGGCGCGCCGCCACTGGCTGGAATGCCGCCCCCCGCTTCGAGTTTGCGAAGACGGGTATCGATATCAAGATAAAAATCTTTTTGTCGCTTACTCGTTAAATCGACATCGTTGGTCATGACTTCAATCTGCCCGCGCAGCCTTGCGATTTCGCTGTTTTGCGTTTCGATTTGATTCACGAGTTGGATGATGCCTAGGCTCTTGATGGCGGCATCGAGCTTTTGAAGCCGTTCAGTAAAATCACGGGTTTGAGCATCGGTTTGGTCGCGCAGCCGCCTAATATCTTTGCGCGCTTCGTCGTCGTCAAACAAGCCCGCGCTGGCGCTCACACCCCAGCACGCGGCACACAAAATTGCCAGAACACGAACGCGTGAAATATATAAAACGCTACCCATTATTCACCGTCGTACACGATTTCGACGCGACGATTCTGCGCCATTGCGGCTTCATCTTGGCCGTTTGCACGGGGCTTGTCTTCGCCAAAGCTGATGGTTTCCATACGGCCGGCATTGACACCCAAGGCGGATGAGGAACGGCGCACGGCCTCCGCGCGGCGTTGGCCCAAGGCCATGTTGTACTCGCGTGAGCCGCGTTCGTCGGCGTGGCCTTCGAGACGTATCGAGCGCCCGGGGTTCTCGGCCATAAAGCGCGCGTGTGCTTGAACAATGTTTACAAAATCTGCACGTACGGTGTCTTGGTCAAGGTCAAAATAAATAATGCGCTGGGCCAAAATCCCCTCGCGTGCATTACCACCGTAGCTCGTCGCACCTTGGCCGGAGCCCAACCCCGATCCCGTGATCGTGCTGCCACCACCCGTGCCGGTGCTTTGCGTAGGAACACCGCTACCGGTGCCACCAGGGCCGCCCGTGGAGCGATCAATCACGGCGATGTCGCCACCGATAGGCTTAGATTTACAGGCAACCAACATTAGCGCTAGGGTTACCCCGATCAGAATTTTTCTCATTGCCACTCTCCTTAAAGGTTGATGGTGTGCAGTATGGGTGTTGCGAGATTATCCGCTTTTTGCGTCCTTAACGTGCGCCCGCTGAGCCATACGGGCCCCACGCGGGCTCACGAACATCGCCAAGCTGCGAGCTCAGCGTCGATTTCACGCGGCCATCGACCGATACCGCACCCAAGGCACCGCGCCCGCCAGCCTTGGCTTCAAATAGTATCGTGCGGCCATTCGGCGCAAAGCTGGGGCTATCGTCCAAGGGGCCATCGGTGAGCACCGCGACTTGCCCCGTCGCGAGCTCGAGCGTAGCGATTCGCAGCCGGCCTGATTGCCGCTGCACAAAGGTGACGAGTTTGCCGTCACTACTCATGCGCGGGTTCACGTTGTAGGTGCCGTCAAAGGTGAGCCGTTGCGCGCTGCCACCGGATGCCGAAACCCGGTACAGCTGCGGGCCACCGGAGCGATCTGAGACGAAAATAATCCACTGACCATCCGGCGTAAACGTGGCGTTGGTATCAATAGACCCGCTCTGGGTGATGCGTGTCGCTTCACCCCCGGTGGCGGGGATGACATAGATTTGTGAAACCGCATCTTTCGAGAGTGCTACCACGAGGCGCGCGCTATCGGGCGACCAATTGGGTGCGTAATTATCCCCTCGGAAATTGGCCACCGTGCGCCGCTGCCCAGTCGAGAGGTCTTGCACGACGACATTCGATTTTCGCGTCTCAAACGACACATAAGCGATTTTGGTGCCATCGGGCGACCATTTGGGCGAGCGGATGGGTTCGCGTGATGAAAGCACTGTTTGCGGATTAAACCCATCGGCATCCGCCACCTGTAATTCAAAGCGATTGCCGCGCTTTAAAACATAAGCGATTTTTGTTGAAAAAACACCGCGCTCGCCCAATAATTTTTCGTAAATTTCATCTGAAATTTTATGCGCGGTGGCGCGTAGCTGCGAGGCACTCACCACGTAAGAGAGGCTTGCAAGCTGGCTTTGCTTGGCAACGTCAAAGAGCCGAAAGCGCACTTCATGACGGCCGTCCGGCATGGCGGTAATGCTGCCCAACACAATCGCCTCGGTGCCGCGCTGCGACCATTCGGCAAAATTTACATTGGTGCCATCACTTGGTAGCGTGCCAAAGCCAGTCGAATTGATGAGCTTAAAAAGCCCGGTGCGCGATAAATTTCCGCTCACGATGGGCGTGATGTTTTGCGGCGCGCTGACTTCATTGGCGAAGGGCAAAATTGCAATCGGGATTTGCCGCCCAGCACTGGTGGTGACATCAATCACGAGCTGTGCGGAGGCGCTCTGGGCAAGGGCCAGCCAAGCTACGCAGGCGACTAAAAGGCGCGGGAAAAATTTCATACAGTTATCGCTCATGTTCGATTTTTAAAAGGATTTCGCGGGTGCTGCCAACGAGGTCGGGCTTATCGGGTTGGGGCCATTGTTTGATCCCGTTGATCGCTCGTTCGACCGCTTCATCATACACGCGGTTCCCCGATGGCCTCACTATTTGGGCATCAAATACGGCCCCATTGACCAGTAAGCGCAGCCGCACTTGAATCAGCGGCCGCCCGGTAACGGTATCAGGAATGTTGGCGCGACTACGAATCAAGGCGGCAATTTTGGCCGCGTAATCCTGCTGCGCGGCACTCGCGGCGGCTGCGGCGCGGTTGCGGGCATCGGCCTCACGCGCGGCGGCCTCGGCGCGCACGCGCGCAGCGGCTTCGCGGGCGTTGGTTTCGTCGGCAAGCGTGCGTGCGTCTTCTTCGCGGCGCTGTCTATCGGCTTCCGTTTTGCGTCGCTCTTCCGCTTTTTTCGCGTCATCACGCTGTTTTTGCTCGAGTAGCTCGCGCTGCTGCTGCTCCTTCTGGAGTTTTGCATCGCGCTCTTGTTTTTCCTTGAGCGCGATCTCCGCCTTGCTGGGGCCGGTTTTTTCAATCGCCAGCGGTGGCGGCGGCGGGGGCGGCGTGCGCTCTACGGGCGGCGGTGGGGGTGGCGGTGGTGGGGGCGGCTCAACCACGGCCTCGACGACCGGCATCGGCGGGGGCGTTGCCACCATCGGCGGAAGCTTCGACCAGAGCTCCGCCATCACCGGCGGCGGCGGCGTGATTTGCCACGACACACCAAATACAAGAACTGAAAAAAACACGCCATGCACCACCATCGCCAAGGCTGCCGAGGGCCAGCGTCCGGGGATCTCACGCTTCGTAAGGCGTGGGTTGACACGCACAAGCCGCCCGCGCGCGTCACGCTTTTCGTTACGCAGCGGTGGAGTGGGTGTGCTCACCTTGGCAAACGATACTAACGCCAAACCCTAATAGGGGCGCGGCTTTTCAGGGTTTTACGTGTGCTGGCGGATTTCATGTTGAAGGCTTTACCAGTAAACCCACACGCTTGATTTGCCCTTGCTGTAACGCATCTAAGACCCGCATCACATCGTCGTACTTAAGCGCTTTATCGGCTGAGATCACGACAGCTTGTTCGGGGTGGGTGGCTTGGATGGTTTTTACCGCACTCAATAATTTATCGCGCGTAACCCGCCGCTCTTCGCCTCCGGCTTGGCGATCAACGAGCGTGATCTGCCCATCGCGCGCGATGCGTACTTCGAGCGGTGCCACGGTTGGGTTTACGCTCGTGCCGACACTCGGCAAATCAATCTGCCCCGGCGGGATCAAGGGAGAAACCACCATGAAAATAATCAGCAGCACCAACATCACGTCGATGTAGGGCACGACGTTAATACTGGCAATCGACTTACGCGGGCGGCGCATCGTTACTGCCCCGCTTGCCGCTGCAAGATATTGGTGAATTCTTCGATAAAACTTTCGTAGCGGTTCGCGATGCGATCTATCTCGGCCGTGTAGCGGTTGTACGCAATCACGGCTGGAATCGCCGCGAATAGACCAATGGCGGTTGCAATCAGCGCCTCCGCAATGCCGGGGGCGACTTGTGCGAGTGTTGCCTGCGCCACGTTGGAGAGCCCGCGAAACGCGTGCATGATGCCCCACACGGTGCCGAGTAGGCCGATGTACGGGCTCACGGAGCCGACGGTCGCCAAAAACGGCAAGTGCGACTCTAAAAAATCGAGCTCGCGTTGAAAGTTAGCCTTCATCGCGCGGCGCGTGCCGTCCATGAGGGCGCCGATATCAGAGCCCGCTTTGCCTTTGAGCTTCATGTATTCCTTAAAGCCGGCTTCAAAGATCCGCTCCATACCCGATGGCTCGTAGGCACCCGAGCTCGCGCGCTGGTACATGCCGATGAGATCGCTACCGCCCCAAAACTCTTGCTCGAAGGCTTCGGCTTGTTTTTGCGCGCGGCGCACGGCAAACATTTTTTGAAAAATGTACCACCACGACATAAATGAAGCCGCCATGAGGATGCCTATCACGATTTTTACCACCAGCGAGGCCTGCGCGATTAGCGTCCAGATGCCCATATCTTGGGTTACGTTCATGACGTTGTTGCCTCCATTTTTTTCCGCAGATCTGCGGGAATCTCGATCGGTTTAAACGAATCTGCCGCAACACTGGCCACCACCACGCGCGCACGTACGAGCACATCGGTGCCGCGCCTGACTTCCTGCGTAAACGCACAGCGCACGCGGCCTAGCGATTCCACCCCTACCGTGACCTCAAGCGCATCGTCCACACGCGCTGGCTTCAGGTAGTTAATCGAAATCTCGCTCACCACCCAAAGCATCTTGTGTTTACGCGTGAGTTCGCCGTTATTAAAACCAAGAAATCTTAACCACTCGGTGCGCGCACGCTCCAAAAAATGAATATAGCGTGCGTGGTACACCACGCCACCGGCATCGGTATCTTCGTAGTACACGCGTTGGGGGAAGGCAAAGGTAAAAAGTTCCGTTTGCTGCGCGTGTTTGAGCGTGAGTTTAGCCATGGCTTAGAAAAGCTCCGGCACGTTATTACCCGCTGGTGCCACGATGCCAAAGTGCTGGTAGGCAAGCAGTGTCGCCATGCGGCCACGCGGCGTGCGCTGCAAGTAGCCTTGCTGAATTAAGTAGGGCTCGATCACGTCTTCAATCGTATCGCGCTCTTCGCTTAATACGGCGGCGAGATTTTCCACCCCTACCGGGCCGCCGTTAAATTTCTGGATAACCGCAAGCAACATGCGCCTATCCATCGTATCGAGGCCAATCTTATCGACGTCGAGCATTTGCAACGCGGCATCCGCGATCTCGGTGTCCACCTTGCCCTCGCGTTTCACCTCAGCAAAATCACGCACCCGGCGCAGAAGCCGATTTGCTATACGCGGCGTGCCGCGCGAGCGTTTGGCGATTTCGAGCGCACCCTCGGCGCTCGTTTCGACATTCAACAAATTCGCCGAGCGCCGCACGATGGTTTGCAATTCAAGCGGCGTATAAAACTCTAAACGCGCAACAATACCGAAGCGATCGCGCAACGGGTTGGTCAACATCCCCGCGCGCGTGGTCGCCCCCACGAGCGTAAACGGCGGCAAATCGAGCTTCACCGAGCGAGCCGATGGCCCCTCGCCGATCATGATGTCGATTTGATAATCTTCAAGCGCCGGGTAGAGAATTTCTTCCACCACCGGGTTTAAGCGATGGATCTCGTCGATGAATAAAACGTCATGCGGCTCAAGATTAGTCAACATCGCGGCGAGATCGCCGGCACGCTCAAGCACGGGGCCCGAGGTCTGCTTTAGGTTTACCCCCATCTCACGCGCGATGATGTGCGCGAGTGTGGTTTTGCCGAGCCCCGGCGGGCCGAACAAGAGCGTGTGGTCAAGCGGCTCTTTGCGAGCACGTGCGGCTTCGATGAAAATTGAGAGTTGCCCACGAATTTTTTCTTGGCCCACGTATTCGGCGAGCAGCTTTGGGCGCAGCGCGCGCTCTTGTGCCTCTTCATGCACGGAGGCGGGGGTGGCGGAAATAAGGCGGTCAGGTTCTAGCATGGGGGCATTTTAGCGCGGTGAGCTTAGGCTTTGGATAGCGACTTCAGCGCCATGCGAATTCCATCAGAAACGGTGATGTCTGCGGGTAGCCCTTTCACGGCGGCCAGCGCTTCTTTATCGCTGTATCCCAAGCCAATCAACGCGTTCAACACGTCCGCCGTGTTTGAGGCAGGCGGCACCGCACCACCAATACTGATGCGTACATCGACCTTTAATTTGTCGCGCAGCTCAAGGAGCAATCGCTCGGCGGTCTTTTTGCCAATGCCCGGCACCTTGGTGAGGCGGCCACTTTCTTGCATCGTGACCGCCTCGGCCAAATCATTCACGCTCATGCCAGAAAGCACAGCCAGCGCCACTTTCGGGCCAACCCCGCTTACTTTTAAGAGTGTGCGAAACGTGGTGCGCTCCTCCAAGGTGCCGAAACCGTAGAGCAGATGCGCGTCTTCACGCACAGTCAGGTGGGTAAATAGCGCCACTTTCTCGCCTAACTTCGGCAAGTTGTAAAACGTACTCATGGGCACGTCGATATCGTAGCCAACACCGTTGGCATCGACTAGCACTTGCGGCGGATTTTTTTCGAGGAGGGTTCCGGTGATGCGGCCGATCATGATTTTTCTGCCTTATTTTTTGCTGCGGCGCGAACCGGACGCTCCCCCTTCCCAGCCTTCCCCGGCGAAGCGGGGGAAGGAGCATTCGCGCGTGATTGAGCGGTGTCGCTTGCACTCGCGCCGTCGGCTCCCCCTGCAAGGGGCGGGCGGGGGAAGGGGTTGGTTGAGCCATCACCGACATTTGCAAGCAGCGCCAAATAAATCGTCTCAAGCACCCCCGACAAATTTTCCATCACGTCCGAATTCCAAAACCGCAGCACACTAAACCCTTGCGATTTCAAAAACTGCGTACGCTGTTCGTCGGATTCCACGTTAGCTGCATGTTGCCCACCATCCAACTCAATGATGAGCTTCGCTTCCAGACAAATAAAATCAACAATGTATTTTCCGATTGGGCGTTGGCGACGGAATCTAAAATCTTCAATTTGTTTACGACGCAGCGAATGCCAAATAACTTGCTCGCAGTCGGTCATTGAGCGGCGCAGCTTGCGGGCGCGGGTGACGACTTGACGCACCCCCTTCCCAGCCTTCCCCCGCGAAGCGGGGGAAGGAGCATTCGCGCGTGTTTGAGCAGCATCGCTTGCACTCGCGCCATCGGCTCCTTCCCCCCTCGGGGGGAAGGCGGGGGATGGGGTTGGTTGATTACTCACCGCATCCTCCACATGATTGGAATTCTTCCTCATTTCACCAACCTCCCACCCTTAACCCGATACCCCGCCGTCGCCATCGCGCCCAGCATCCCACCATGAGCATGGCAAATCGCACACGCGAGTGCATCGGCCGAATCTGGCCCCGGCAATCCGGGAAGTTTCAAGAGGCGTTTCACCATTTCTTGTACCTGTTCTTTTTTGGCGTGGCCGTTACCCACCACGGCTTGCTTCACCTGCAAGGCCGTGTACTCGGCCACCGGTAGCTCGTGCAGCACCGCCGCACAAATCGCCGCGCCGCGCGCTTGTCCAAGCAGCAGGGTCGATTGCGGATTCACATTCACAAATACTTTTTCGACAGCCACTTCACGCGGTGCATAAAGCCTAATCACCTCCTGCACCGAATTCAGAATGTTTTTCAACCGATCTGGTAGTTCACCTGTTGGCGTTTTGATCGCACCGCTCGCGACATAGCTTACGTTGCCGGCGATTTTTTCGATTACGCCGTATCCCGTCACGCGTAGACCGGGGTCAATGCCGAGGATGCGACGGCTTTCGCTCAAGCCGCCTCGTTCATCACGGCGGATGAATACACGTCCTGCACATCGTCTAATCCCTCTAACGCATCGAGGAGCTTTTGCATTTTTTCGCCATCCTCCCCTTCAAGCACGGCCTCCACACTAGGCTTCATCGTGACTTCACCGAATTCCGCCTTGAACCCCGCTTTCTCAAGCGTAGTTTTAATCGGCGTGAAATCATACGGCCCGGTGATAACTTCAAACGAACCATCATCATTGCTCACCACATCCTGAGCCCCGGCTTCGAGCGCCGCTTCCATCAATTTATCTTCGTTGGTACCCGGCGCAAAGAGCAGCGTGCCGCAGTGCTTGAACAAAAATACAACCGAACCATCAGTGCCCATATTGCCGCCGTATTTGGTGAAGGCATGGCGCACTTCGGCCACCGTTCGCACCCGGTTGTCGGTCATGCAATCGACGATGATGGCAGCCCCTGCGATGCCATAACCTTCATAGCGGATCTCTTCGTAGCTCACCCCATCAAGCTCACCTGCGCCGCGTTTAATCGCGCGCTCAACCGTGTCTTTGGGCATATTGTTTTCGTAGGCTTTATCCATAGCTAAGCGCAAGCGTGGATTGGAGCCGGAATCACTACCGCCAATGCGGGACGCGACGGTAATTTCTTTAATCAGGCGCGTAAAAATCTTGCCGCGTTTTTCGTCTTGACGACCCTTGCGGTGCTGGATATTCGCCCACTTGCTATGACCTGCCATGAAGTGCGTCCTCTCAATAAAACGGCATGAATTGCGCCGTATCGACCAAATTTTGGAAGTCGTAATGTTAACATTCACTTACTGTATCGCCCGCCTGTAATCTCACAAACCGAGTGACACCCACCATGACCGAACCGCTCCTAATTGCCAAAACCAGCGATAAATCGCTCGCCGACATTTTCATGCTGCCCAATATGTCGAACCGCCATGGCTTAATCGCGGGCGCAACGGGCACGGGCAAAACCGTCTCGCTGCAAGTATTGGCCGAACATTTTTCATCTATCGGCGTGCCGGTATTTATGGCGGACGTGAAGGGCGATCTCACCGGCATCTCGCAGGCAGGCGGGGCGAACCCAAAGGTGGCCGAGCGCGCCAAGCTGCTGGGCCTTCCGCTTAAACCGCAAGCGTTCCCGGTCACGCTGTGGGATGTTTTTGGTGAGCAGGGCCACCCCGTGCGCGCGACGATTTCGGAAATGGGCCCCGTGCTGCTGGCACGCATTTTTAATCTCAACGAGACGCAAGAAGGCGTGCTCGCGATGTGTTTCAAGATTGCGGACGATAAAAATCTGCTGCTCCTTGATCTAAAAGATTTGCGTGAAATGCTTTCCTGGGTGGGCGAAAACGCAAGCCAATTCACCACCGCCTACGGTAATGTTTCGCCTGCCTCGATTGGCGCGATTCAGCGCTCGTTACTAGCCCTTGAACAGCAAGGCGGCGACAAGTTTTTTGGTGAGCCTGCCTTGGTGCTCGACGATCTGATGCAAACTGATAACGGACGAGGCGTCATCAACATCCTGACGGCCGACAAACTGCTCGGAAGCCCGCGCCTGTACTCGACTTTCCTACTTTGGATGCTCTCCGAATTATTTGAAAATCTGCCCGAAGTGGGCGACCGTGACAAGCCAAAGCTGGTGTTCTTTTTTGATGAAGCGCATTTGCTTTTTAACGAAGCACCGAAGGAGTTACTCGAAAAAATCGAGCAGGTGGTCAGGCTCGTTCGCTCCAAGGGGGTCGGCGTTTATTTCGTCACCCAAAACCCCCTCGATATTCCCGACACCGTGCTCGGCCAGCTCGGCAATCGCATCCAGCACGCGCTCAGAGCCTACAC
>JAYVGG010000054.1:0-5861 GCA_043772475.1 Burkholderiales bacterium | reverse complement strand
CGCGTGGCGATTGCGCGCGCGTTTGTATCGTCCCCAAAATTACTTTTTGCCGATGAGCCGACCGGAAATCTCGATGCCAAAACGGGCCGCGTGATGATGGATTTACTTTTTGAGCTTAATCGTGAAAACGGCACCACGCTTATTTTGGTCACGCATGATGCCGCACTCGCCGCACGCTGCGATAGGCGATTAACGATTGACGCGGGTGTCATCAATACTGAATCACAAAATTTGCCCATCGCCTGAAACCCCGCGCGTAGCCTAGGGTTTGGAGCGTAGCGCCTCCAAATACCGATCTGCGTCTAGCGCTGCCATGCAGCCTGTGCCGGCACTCGTGACCGCTTGGCGATACACATGATCTTGCACGTCGCCCGCCGCAAATACGCCCGGCACCGAGGTGGCGGTGGCATTCCCGGCCAAGCCGCCTTGGGTAATGATGTAGCCGCCTTTCATCTCAAGCTGGCCGGCAAAAATATCGGTATTGGGCTTATGGCCAATCGCGATAAAGCAGCCTTGCACGGCCACCTCTTGGGTCGCCTCATTCGTGGTCGCTTTCACGCGAATACCGGTCACGCCGGTTTTGTCGCCGAGTACTTCGTCTAGCGTGTGGTTCCACAAAATCGTGGCCTTGCCTTCTTTTACTTTTGCAAATAGGCGATCTTGCAAGATTTTTTCTGAGCGAAATTTATCGCGACGATGTACCACCGTCACGTGCTTAGCGATGTTGGTGAGATAGAGCGCCTCTTCCACCGCCGTATTGCCGCCGCCAATCACCGCTACGTTTTGATTTTTGTAAAAAAATCCATCGCAGGTTGCACAGCCCGACACCCCCTTGCCCATGAAGGCCGTCTCAGAGGGCAAGCCTAAATACTGTGCGGATGCGCCGGTGGCAATAATCAGGGCATCGCAGGTGTAAGTGCCAGAGTCACCCTGCATGGTGAAGGGCCGTTTGCCAAAATCAACGGTGTGGATGTGATCAAAAATAATCTTGGTATCAAAACGCTCGGCGTGTTTTTGAAACCGCTCCATGAGCTCAGGCCCTTGCACGCCCATCGCGTCCGCCGGCCAATTTTCGACATCCGTTGTCGTCATGAGCTGGCCGCCTTGCTCCATGCCGGTGATGAGCACCGGGTGCAAATTGGCGCGTGCTGCGTAGACGGCTGCGGTGTAGCCAGCGGGGCCAGAGCCAAGGATGAGAAGTGAGTGATGTTGGGTTGTCATGACAGGCTTTCAGTAAACAGAGGTGGGATTCGCCGCTATTTTAACGTATGCAAAATGGCGCTCTGTGACACACCACACAGGGCGTGTTTCAGATGTTGACACCGCCAAGGCTGCCGTCGCGGCAAGTGCGGGACGCTTTTGGTAGTATGTGGACAATAGTGATAAATGCAATGCCAAGTTCACATTTCGGCGTGCAATAGTTTTGCTTGCTGTTTTATTGGAGCCCCTGATGCTACGAACTGTCCCACTTTTTCAAGATTTACCCGAAACCGATCTCGCGGTGATGAACGAGCTCGCGATTGAAAAAACGGTGGCCAAGGGCACCGTGGTCTTGACCGAGGGAGCCGTGGGCGATTCGCTCTATACGATCATTTCCGGGCGCGTGAAAGTTTTTATCGGCGACGAAGATGGCCGCGAAATTATTTTGAAAATGCTAGGCCCCGGTGATTTTTTTGGCGAGATGTCGATGATTGATAGTCGCCCGCGCTCGGCCTCTGTTTCGGCGCTGGAAAATTGTACCTTCCGCGTGCTATCCCACGCCGCGTTTGAAGAGTGTTTGCGTCGGGCACCGCGTATTGCCACCATGGTGATGCAATCGCTCGCGAAGCGCCTACGCGACGCAGACCGTAAAATTTCTACGCTCGCGCTCATGGATGTCTATGGGCGTGTCGCCAGCACGCTGCTTGAGCTTGCGATTAACAGTAATGGTAAAAAAATTATTGGCGATAAACTTTCGCAGCAAGACCTTGCCAATATGGTCGGCGCGTCGCGCGAAATGGTGAACCGGATTCTGAAAGATCTCACCGAGCGCGGCTATATCTCGATTGAATCCAAGACCATCACGATTCACGACGAGAAGCTGCCGCCCTCGTTTTGAGTGGCCAGCATGGTGTGCCGCTATAATCACACCCTATGAACGCTCTCAATGATTCTGATGTCGCCAACGACATTTTCGACCCGACCGAAGCGCCAGCTCGGCCAAGCACCCCTACCTCTCCCCCCACGCCACCGGGTGCTCGCCTGCCACGCCTATTACGCGAAGCAGGCTGGATTGTTTTTTTAGCCATTGCTCTCTATTTGGTGTTGATTTTTGCCACCTATTCGGCCAACGACCCTGGTTATTTTTTCAGCGGTAAAGGCGGCGCGATTGCCAATAAGGGCGGCATCACCGGTGCTTGGATCTCGAATTTTCTATTTGGCTTAAACGGCCTCTCTGCTTGGTGGTGGGTGGCATTGCTGGCGTTTGGCGTGCTGCGTTTATTTCGGCGCGTAGACGCGTGGAGCGTATTTGATCGGCGCAATCTCGCGATAGCACTCGCGGGCTTCGGCGTGCTGCTGCTCGCGAGCTCCACACTCGAAGCGCTACGCTTACACTCGCTGAAGGTTGCACTGCCCCATGGCCCCGGCGGGGCTATTGGCAACGCGCTTGCTGAATTCACCGAAAGCGCGCTCGGCTTTGTGGGTGGCACGGTGCTGCTGCTCGCGGTGGGGGCATCGGCGCTGAGTATTTTTTCGGGTCTTTCGTGGATCAAACTTGCCGAGAAAATTGGCACGCTCATTGAACGCCTGATTGACCGCCTACGTGGCCGCATGGAAGCCAAGCGCGATCGCGTGATTGGCGAGCAAGCGGTGGTGGCGCGCGAAGAAAAAGTGGTGGTGCTAAAACGCATTATTGATGAACACCCACCGATCCGCATCGAGCCGACGGTGACCGAAGTGCCGCAGTCCGACCGGGTCGCGCGCGAAAAACAGGCCAATCTTTTTGCTGACCTGCCCGATTCACCGCTGCCGCCGATCTCGCTCCTAGACCCGCCCGATCAAGTCATTGAGCGGCCGTCTGCCGAGATTTTAGAATTCACCTCGCGCTTAATCGAGCGCAAGTTAATGGATTTCAACGTGCAAGTGAGTGTGGTGGCCGCCCATCCTGGCCCCGTGATTACGCGTTATGAGATTGAGCCTGCCGTTGGTGTGAAAGGCTCGACGGTGGTGAACCTTTCACGTGATTTAGCGCGCGCGCTGTCGGTCACCTCGATTCGTATTGTCGAGACCATTCCCGGCACCTCGCACATGGGCCTTGAGATACCGAACCCGAAACGCGAAATCGTTAGGCTCTCCGAGATATTAGGCTCGACGGTTTATAGCGATATGGCCTCAAAGCTTTCTATCGCAATGGGTAAAGATATTGCCGGCCGGCCGGTGGTGGCGGATCTGGGCAAAATGCCGCACGTGCTGGTGGCCGGCACGACGGGCTCGGGTAAATCGGTTGCGATGAATGCCAACATTTTGTCGCTTGTTTATAAGGCGACGGCGAATGAAGTACGACTGATTTTGATCGACCCAAAAATGCTCGAACTCTCCGTCTATGAAGGGATTCCGCATCTTTTGGCACCCGTTGTCACCGACATGAAATACGCCGCCAACGCGCTCAACTGGTGCGTGCTCGAAATGGATCGACGCTACAAATTGATGTCCGCACTCGGCGTGCGAAATCTGGCCGGTTACAACAGCAAAGTGAAAGAAGCCAAGGATAAAGGCAAGCCCATCCCGCACCCGTTCACTCTCACGCCCGAGAGCCCGGAGCCGTTAGAGCCGCTGCCGTTTATCGTTGTCGTGATTGATGAGCTTGCCGACATGATGATGGTGGTCGGCAAAAAAGTGGAAGAGCTGATTGCCCGCTTGGCGCAAAAAGCGCGTGCGTCCGGCATTCACTTAGTGCTGGCAACGCAGCGCCCGAGTGTGGACGTGATTACCGGCCTCATCAAGGCGAACGTGCCGACCCGTGTTGCGTTTCAGGTCTCGTCGAAAATTGATTCGCGTACTATCCTCGACCAATCGGGCGCTGAGGCGCTCTTGGGGCAGGGCGATATGCTGTACTTGCCGCCGGGCTCCGGGCAGCCTGCGCGCGTGCATGGCGCGTTTGTGAGCGATGCCGAGGTTCACCGCGTGGTGGAATACCTGAAGAAACAAGGCGAGCCGCAATATATCGAAGGTATTTTTGATGCCGCCGATGAGGCCGCTGCCGAAAGTGGCGCGGTGCTTGGCGGCGCAACCGGTGAAGCCGATCCGCTTTACGATCAGGCGGTCGCCATCGTGCTGCAAAATAAACGCGCCTCGATCTCGCTCGTGCAGCGCCACCTTCGCATCGGCTACAACCGCGCGGCTAGACTGCTCGAGGACATGGAAAAATCAGGGCTAGTCTCCTCGATGCAATCCAACGGCAACCGCGAAATCATCGCGCCTACGCATCCCACGTCGTAGCGTGTACGTCATCGGCTCGCGCGGCGCGTTAATCGCTCAATGTGGCGTTGCCACGCATCGGAACCTTTCATGAAAAATTTTTTACTGGCAGTATTGCTTTTACTCACGCCCCACCTCCCCGCACACGCCAACGGCATTGACGACCTGCGCGCCTTTGTTGCCAGCACCCAGTCTGGCCGCGCCGATTTCACGCAAGCCGTATTTAACGTAGACGGCAAAGCCACCCAGCAGGCGAGCGGCACACTGATATTTCAACGCCCCGGAAAATTTCGATGGGAATACGTGAAGCCTGCACAAGTGATTGTCGGTGATGGCGCAAAGGTCTGGTTTTTTGATAAAGACCTAAACCAAGTCACGATTCGTCAACTAGAAAAAGCGTTTTCATCGACCCCCGCCGCGCTGCTAGCCGGCAAAAGCGAGATCGAGGCCGCCTTCACACTCGTCGCCGCCGCTGATGCAGACGGCATGTCGTGGGTAAATGCCGAGCCAAAATCGAAAGACGCGGGCATCGAGCAAGTGCGCTTAGGCTTCGCCAAGGGGCAACTCGCCGCGATGGAGCTTATCGACAGCTTTAGTAACCGCACGCGAATCAGCTTCGGCAAGTTCGAGCGCAATGCAAAAGTAGACGCAAAAACCTTCACCTTCGTGCCGCCGAAGGGTGCAGATGTAGTTTCTGACTAATTGCACGCAAGCCGGGTTAAAATCCGCTACTGCAACGCTGCCCGGGTGGTGAAATAGGTAGGTCAATCCGAGGAGTCTAAGGATTGACGACGGACTTAAGTCCGTTGTGTGTGTCAGAATCCGCAGCGTTGGTAAGTCACAGTATTCCCCGAAGCCCGGGTGGTGAAATAGGTAGACACAACGGACTTAAAATCCGTCGCTTCGGTAAAACGGGCGTACCGGTTCGATTCCGGTTCCGGGCACCAAATAAGCGTTTAACGCAGTCCAGTAACACCCGAAAAGCCGCATCCTTTATAGGGACGCGGCTTTTTTATCGTCGGTAATGTCCGGGGATGTTTATCCTAGACGCGGCAGTTGATCATAGAGCGCGCTGATTGCGACAAGCGCACGTGGCAATGTAACGGTAGTTGGGCTTCTGTTGGCGCCGACGCGCTTTTGACCCAGACTGCCGATTTTGACTGACCCACCTGAAATTAGCGCAACTCCCAGTATAGGCAACGTTTCGAAGGGTCTTGGGCTGGGTCAACAGATCCCCGGCACATGGGTCAATTTGGCGTCGGCGACAACAAAATTACCTGCAACAACAATGCACTTTTTCAGCTTCGCCATGAAAATTGATGCAAGGCGTAGCGATGCAAGAGCACCTAAAAACCTACTTGCCAAATTAATCAAGTAGGTTATAATTTTACATGGAGAAAAGC
>JAYVGG010000053.1:0-4731 GCA_043772475.1 Burkholderiales bacterium | reverse complement strand
TCGGTGGGGGTGAAGAAAAAAACCAAGTTGGAATTAAACGCTTGTAGCACCAGCGTGACGGCAAGCGCGACCACGCCAAGGCCCAATGCCACCCACATGAATCGTTTGTAACGCGCTTTCATTTGGTTTCCTTTGCGCGCGCGAGACGCGCACGCGCGAGCATGATTTCGGCGATGACGCAAATCGCGAACGCCCCAAACGACATCCACACATAAAACCCACGTCCGCCCATCGAGAAAAATTCACTCATCACGCATCCTTCCCAGAAATCCACGCCGCACCGGCCTCACGCTCAAGGATGATCGCACGAACGCGCACGAGTGCCATCGCGACCGCGTAGGCCCATAGCGCCACCGTCATCAACAAAAGTGCGTAGCGCATGGAGGGCGAGGCAATCGCGTTCGCATTCATCGAGACTGATGCGCCTTGGTGGAGCGTATTCCACCACTTCACTGAAAAATAAATAATCGGGATGTTGACCGAGCCCACAATCACCAGCAACGCGCCCGCTTTATCGGCGCGCTTTTTATCTTCAATCGCATTAACCAGCGCGATATAGCCCACGTATAAAAAAAGCAAAATCAAGGTGGAAGTCGTGCGCGCATCCCACACCCAATAGGTGCCCCACGTAGGCTTGCCCCACATGCCGCCGGTGAATAGTGCGAGCGCGGTAAAGATTGCGCCGGTGGGGGCCAAGGCTTCCATCATCATCGCCGAAAGGCGCGTGTTAAACGTGAACGCCATCACCCCGTAGGCGGCCATAACGAGGTAAATAAACATGCCGATAATGGCGGTCGGCACGTGGATGTAAAGAATGCGATAGACCTCGCCCTGTTGAAAGTCAGTCGGTGCCACAACGAGGCCAAGATAAAGGCCAACCACCCCAAACACCAGAGCCAGCGCGGCAAACCACGGGGTGAGCTTACCCGCGAGCGGGAAAAACGCGGCAGGGGATGAATACTTAAAGAGATTCAAAATAAGCTCATTAGTCGAGAGAAATTTTTATGGCCGCTGCCACCGCGAACGGTGTGGCGAGTGCCCCTAGCAGCAGTGCTGCGCCTAGCAAATATAAATTCGCGCTGCTGTCGATCAAGGCCATTGTAGCCTCCACCGCACCTGCCCCAAAAATCAGTACCGGGATGTAGAGCGGTAAAACCAACAGTGCCACCAACACCGAGCCCCCGCGCACGCCAAGGGTGAGCGCCGCGCCAATCGCGCCGATCATCGAAAGTACCGGTGTGCCGAGCATAAGAGTGGCAAATAGCACGAATAGTTCATCGGGCTTTAAGCCAAATTGCAAACCTAAGAGCGGCGACATCAACGCTAAGAGTAAGCCCGTCGTCACCCAGTGCGCGGCGATTTTGCCGGCCACGATCACGGCGAGCGGATAGGGCGAGAGGGCAAGCTGCTCGAGCGTGCCGTCGGCGTAATCACCCGCGAATAGGCGCGGCAAGGTGAGCAACACCGCAAGTAGTGCCGCTACCCACACCACGCCGGGGGCAATGCGCGTCAGTAAGGCAGTATCAGCGCCTACGGCGAGCGGGAACAAACTCACCACCATTACAAAAAAAACCAGCGCCTGAATAAGCTCGCCGCGCGAGCGTACTGCTAATCGCAAATCGCGCCGAAAGGCAATCAGGAAGCCATGTTCGGGCGAATCGAGCGCAGCTTGCGCGGCAGAATTTTCGCTCATGCGCCAGCGCTCAGATCGAGCACGCGTGCGCTTGCCGCAAGCGTGAGATCAACGTGGGTCGCGATACAAGCGAGCCCGCCACGCGCAAGGTGGCTATCGACCAAACTTGCAAATAGCGCGATGCCCTCACGATCCAAGGCGTTGGTCGGCTCATCGAGCAGCCACAGCGATTTTTGGCACAGGCTTAAGTGCGCCAAGCCGATGCGGCGCTTTTGCCCCTGCGAGAGGCGGCGCGCGGGTAGGTTAGCTTGCGCGTGCAAGCCCACGTGGGTGAGCGCTGCGCTGAGTGCGTCCGGCGTGAGCGAGAGACCATCAAAGGCCAAGGTATCGGTTAAATTTTCGAGTGCGGTCAATTCATCCTTCACGCCATTGGCGTGGCCGATGTAGAGCGCTTCGGCGGCGCGTGTTTTATCAAATGGCGCCACCGCTCTACCGCGCCACGAAACACGGCCTGCGTCGGCTGCCGTTAAGCCCGCCAGTACCCGCAGCAGGCTCGTTTTGCCACTGCCATTCGCGCCACGCAGGGTGAGCGCTTCACCGCTTTTAACCGCAAACGAGAGCGTCGAAAACAGCGTGCGCGTACCACGCGTGAGCGTCAGGCCGTCAGTGGCAAGTGCGGGCGCACTGCTCACGGCACCACTTGGCTGATGGTGACGTTAATATCGGTAGCCGATGGTTTTATCGCAGCACTCTTCCCGCCAAGGTCGCCGGATGCCGGCATCGCACCGCCCGATTTAGAGATTCGCGCCTCGATCTGCACCTCGGGGAAAGAGGAAAGCTTGAATTCGGGTGCCATCGCCATCGCATCCGTGAGCTCGTAGAGGTGCGGCCATTTTGTGGGCACCGGGATACGGAGAATCGCGAGCGGCATTTTCGGGCCGTTCACCGCGCGGGCGAATACAAATAACGTGTCGCCACTCTCGATTTTCGCCATGATCTCGGGCGCTACGTTGACAGCACCCGATACGCGCGCACCCGTGCTTGCGGCGGCTTTTTCGACTTGCGTTGGTGGCACAGCAACTGGCGCAGAAGCCACGGCTGGCGCGGGCTTTGCGGTTTCGCCTGTTACCTCGGCAATGATCGCATCGACCTCGCGCGCGTCCTCAGATTCGGCGGGCAAAACCGACTTTAATTTTTTCCAATGCTTGAGTGAAGCCTCACGCCGACCCGCGCGCATTTCGGCGGTACCGGCAAGCGCCAAAGACTTCGCATGATTCGGGTCGAGCTTTAGCGCCTCCACAATCATCGCCATCGGCTTCCCTTCAAATTTCCCCTGCTGCACCATCACCAGCGCATCGGCATAGTCGGCCAAGATCGGTGCCTCGGCGGCTGTGCGCGTGGGGATAAGGCTTAGTGCGCGCTCGTAAGCCTGCGCGGCCTCGGTGTGCCGCCCCAGCGCGTTTTGCGAGCGCGCGAGTAGCAGCCAGCCTTTCGGGTCGGTAGGGTTCGCCTCCATTTTTTGCGCGAGCGCATCGACTAACGCCAAAATTTGTTTGTCCGAAGGTGGCGCCTCTTGCGGCAGTGCGGCACTCGCACTCGCCGCAGCCGACGGTGTTGCCGCCATATCGCCCATGGTGAGCGCCGTAAAATTTCCTACCTTGGTATACGTCAGCGCGGTGACCAGTACGATCGCGAACGTCGCCCCAAGGCCCAATAACCACGGGCGTTTCGGGCTTATTGCGATAGTCGGTGCCGGTCTCGCCGGGATCTCTTCAGCCACCCGATCCGTGAGCTCGATAATCGCCGCATCACGTTCATCCGCGCGCAAATTACCCTGCGCGAAATCGTTCTCGATTTCATGCTTACGCGCACGTAAGAGCGCTAAGTTCGATGCCTCTTCGCTAGGCGCTGCGCTGCGTGTGCTGATGCCACGAAAAAGCGGCACCAACAAAAACGCCAGTGCCAGCGCTAGCATCAAGGCCGCGAGAATAAAAAAACTTGTCATGCGAAGCCTGTTTTTGTGGGGGAATGTCGTTCAAAGCGAGGACGCTTTGGGAGATCGCAATTATAAACTGCGGGGCGGCGTGGGGCTTCTGGCTCGGTGGGCGGGATTTACGGACGTTGAAAAATCACCGTTGTCTCCTTAATCGTGGGCCCCCGCATTGCGATTCCTTCATTACTTCACCGCCCCGGCACCCTAATCTCAAACCTAACCCCACTCCCATCAGCCAAATTTTCCGCACGTGCCGTGCCCCCGTGAAACTGTGCAATCAGCCTCACGATATAAAGCCCAAGCCCCAAGTGAATGTGTGACGAGCCGCTTTGGATGCGCGACGACACCATCGAGCCGAATAGCGCGCCGCTACTTTTATCGGGTAGTAGCGGGCCAGAATTCTCTACGCTAATCACGCGAACGCCTTTATCTACGCCGAGTTCCAGCCGTATTGGGGTATTGGGTGTGGCGAAATCGGCAGCATTGGCAATGAGCTTGTCGAGTGCCTGTGCGATGGCATCAGGCACGCCGTGTAGCTCAACCGAGGAGGCGGCTTCCAACGTGAAGCGCGCTCGCGGGTAGGCACTACGGTAGCCCTCCACACAGCCGCGTAGTACCGCACTCAAATCAAAATTTTCTTTGTCCGAGTCTTTGAGCATCCCTTCAAGCTGGGTGGCCTCCGACATGCGATTGATGATGGCAGAAAGCCGCTTCACACCTTCATCGGCGCGCTCGATGTAGACGCGTTGCGCGGCCGGCATGGCAGGGTCGCGGAGGTTGTCGAGCGACGAGCGCACCACGGCTACCGGTGTGCGAAGCTCGTGCGAAAGCCTCGCCGCTAATTTTTCCAAATAATCGTTATAGCGCGTGAGCCGCCCGAGCATGTCTTCGAGCGTGCGCGCGAGTGCGCCCACCTCGTCTTGTGCGGATGCCCCCGCGATGCGCCCCGTGATGCGGCCTTGCGAATCAATCGCCGCATCGGCCTCGCGCTGCATGGCGCGCACGCGAAACGCCAAGCGCCATGCGAATACCAGCACCGCGACAAAGCCCACCAAAAAAACCACCAAGGTGGCGGCCAATACCGTCTCAAGCGCCGCGTAGCTTA
>JAYVGG010000052.1:0-3118 GCA_043772475.1 Burkholderiales bacterium | reverse complement strand
AAGCTGCCCGAGCATGATTTTGAAGAGCGTGGTCTTGCCGCAGCCCGATGGCCCGGCAATAGCCACCGACTCCCCGGCCTCGATAGTCATGCTCACGTTTCGCAGCACCCATGGCTCGCCCTGCGCGTAGCGAAAGCTTACATTGCGTACTTCGATGGTGGGTGAGATCGCTTCCTGCGAGAGGTGCGAGATGCGCTCGGCTTCTTCCGGGGCCGTCAGCACAATATCGGCCAAGCGCTCGGCTTGAATGCCGAGCATCTTGAATGAGATGGCGGTGTCGATGAGCGACGAGATGCGGGTGATGAACTGGTCCTTGTACGAAATGAAGGCCACCAACATGCCGATGGAAAATTGATTTGACAGCACCAGCTTCGCGCCGAGGTAGAGGATGGCGGCGTTCTCAATCGTTACCAAGAACGTATTGACCACGCCGAAGGCCATGTTCTGCTTTTGGATCGAGAGGCTGTTGTTGGTGGTATCCACGGCAAGGTTCAGGTAGCGCTGGCGGCGGTCTTCCTCGCGGTTGAATAGTTTCAGCGCCTGTATGCCGCGAATGCTTTCCATAAAGTGGCTTTGCTGCTTCGCTTGGCGCACGAGCTGCTCGGCACTCGCATCGCGTAGCGCGCCGTAGCGGATGATGCGAACACCTGCGTAGAGCACCACGGCACCGAGTGCTATGGCGGAAAGTGTGGGGCTGTAAACAAACATCATCGCGAGGGTCACCATCGCCATGATGCCGTCGAGCACTGCGCCGATGAGGCCGCCCGTCATCGCCTGCTGGATACTGCCGAGGCTCCCGAAGCGCGAGACCACATCGCCCAAGTGGCGCTTTTCAAACCACGGCACCGGCAGCTTTAAAAGGTGGGCGAATACGTTGGCGAACCATTCGAGGCTTAACGTGGTGGAAAGGTGCATCACCACCCATGAGCGGATAAGCCCAATCGTCATGCGTGTGAGCGAGACCAGCAGCACGCCGACGACCAAGATCACGAGCAGGTCTTGATCGCCTGTCACCAGCGCATCGTCGATGATCCATTGCGAGAAAAACGGTGCGACGATGCCGAAGACTTCGAGTGCGCCTGCGAGTAGGAAGACTTGAATGAGCGAGCGCTTGAGGCCGGTGACTTTGCCGAAGAGCGTGCGGAGCTTGAGGGATTGTTTCTCTTCTTTTTTCTCGAAGGTGATGTTGGGCGTGAGCTCCAATGCCACACCGGTGAAGTGTTTGCTGGCTTCTTCAAGCGCGAGTGTACGCTTGCCTTGCGCGGGGTCGTGGATGCGCAGGCTCGCGGCGGTGGCGGATTCGAGGACGACGAAGTGATTCAAATCCCAATGCAGGATGCAGGGGGTTTTGAGCTCACGCATCTCGTTAAGATCAAGGCGCAACGGGCGGGATTGGAATTTGAGTTCCCCTGCGATGCGAATGAGCTCGGCTAACGTGGTGCCCTTGAGCGAAATTGAGTGGCGGCTGCGGAGTGTGCCGAGGTCGGTCTGGTAGCCGTGGTAGCAGGCCACCATGGTGAGCGCAGCTAGGCCGCATTCGGCTGCTTCGGTTTGTAAGATGACGGGGAGTTTTTTGCGGAAGCTTAGGTTGAGCGCGTCGAAGAGCATTAGCAGATGCTCCGGTTGCGCGTAGCGGCAGATGCGGCATCGAACAACTTGCGGGTATGGTCCGAAAGCCAATAGGGGCGCGGGTTTTGGGGTTTAGGTAAACCGGCGCTAAGCATGGATGATTTTTCACGCACCCCCTCCCCCGCCTCCCCCTGCACGCAGGGGGAGGAGCCTAGCGTCAGTGATCGCGCGTAGTCACAGTTGCGTGCGTAGCCGATCAGCGGCTTGCAGTCTGCGCCCATCATTTCCCCCACCGCCCCGTAATCGAATACAGCGGCTCAAACACCCACTCAAATATCGTGCGCTTATCGAGCAAGATATTCGCGTCCACCATCATCCCCGAGGTGAGGCGCTCTTCTTTGCCGTAGGCGGTGACGGTTTGTTTGGCGAGCGCTACCGTGGCCACGTAAAACAATTCGCCCTGCGGCACCGGGAACGGTAGCTCGTTCCCCGCCACCGCCGTGCGCGCGATTTTGATGACGTGGCCTTCGTGGCTGCCGAATTTTTGGTACGGAAACGCTTGGTATTGCAGCAGCGCCTTGGAGCCTTCGCGGATGAAGCCTACCGCGCGGGCGGGCACGTACACATCCGCTTGCAAGCCCGCCCCTTGCGGAATGATCGAGAGTAGCGGCTGGCCGGCAGCGGCTAATTTACCGAGGTCGGCGGCGAGCGCAGTCACCACGCCAGACTGCGGAGCCACTAAATGCAGCTCGCGACGCGATTCGTTTTCGATGCGGTCTTGCTCAATCGCGGCAAGGCTTCGCGCCATGTTGGAGCGCTCGTTCTCTTGCTTCATTGGTGTGGTTTTACGCTCTGAGTCCGTGGCACTGATATCGCGCAAAAGATTAGTGCGGATACGCTTCATATTTTCAAGCGAGGCGAGCTCGGCCAAGCGCTCTTGCTCTTTTTGTTGGAGCGCCAGATCAGAGATAAATTTATCTTGGTGCAGCCGACGCTGTTTTTCAAGCATCACGTCCCCAATGCGGATGCGCTCTGCTTGCAAGCTGTAGCCGGATTCGATTTGCGCGAGCTCGGCACGCAGGCTTGCAAGGCGCTGTGCGAGGGCGCGTGATTGCTCGGTGTAGAGGGTTTCTACTTTCTCTTGATCGCGCAGTAGTGAGTCACGGCGCGCGCTGATCTGCTTACTAAATTCCGCCTGCACGCCACCACCGGCACTGGCGCGCTCAAGGTTGAGTACGGCGATCACGTCACCTCGCGCCACTGACTGGCCCTCCTTCACCCGCAGCTCGGCGATGATGCCAGTCTGCTGCGGTACGACTTTGATCAGCCCTTGGCTGGGGATGAGGTAGCCCGCTACTTTGGCCTTGCGGGTGTATTCGCCCCAGAATAAATACGCGAGTATCAGTAGTGCCGCAGCGGTAGCGGCAAGGGTTAAAAACGTGAAGCTAATCGGCCGCAGCAATACGATCTCGCCAAGCCAGGTATTGCGCTTGGCATCAAAAACTTCTTGACGAAAAAGTTTAGATTGCGGGGGGGGGGGGGGCAGCAT
>JAYVGG010000051.1:0-2552 GCA_043772475.1 Burkholderiales bacterium | reverse complement strand
GCTCGTAGGCTACGCGCTTTATTTACAGCTTGGCCCCGAAAAACAACAGCCCTGCCCGCTCTGTATTTTGCAGCGCTACGCTTACATTTTTGTCGGTTTGGTGGCGGTCATTGCAGCGCTGCATAACCGTGGAATACGGCGCTACGCTTGGGCTTTGACGTTTTTTGCAGGTTCAGGCGTGGGCTTTGCGATATGGCAACTCACCAAAGGCGAATCCATGCGCGGCTGCCTCGCCGACCCGATTGGCGAATTCGTAAACGGCCTGCCCATGTCGGCCTGGTGGGATGGGCAATTGTTTTTTGCGACTGGCGGCTGCGCGGATAAATACCCGCCAACCTTGGGGCTATCGGTGCCCACTTGGTCGCTGATTTGCTTTGCACTTTTGATGACGGTGGGGATTGTGATGCTGCTCAAAAAACGGCGGGCAGGATAGCGTTGGCATTAGATGCGGTGCTCAAACGTGATTAACCACGTAGCACTTGGCGATATTGTTGCGAGAATGAATGAATCAACTTAGACGCTCCTCCCTCTGCTGGCAGGGGGAGGCTGGGAGGGGGTAGCATGAGCAACGGTGAGGGTCATTCGAGCGACAAAACTATTCTCAGCAACGCTCAGCACCCCATCCCCCGCCTTCCCCTGCACGCCGCGGAAGGCACCAAAACCGCACACCCACTACTCAACGAACCGTCTTCACACCCGATTGCTGGTACTGGGTCCGCAATTCGCCCTCGATCTTTTCGATAGACTTAGGCAACTCTGGCCCAACCAAGAAGCCCTCTTCCAGCTGATTGTCAGCCACGTATTTTTTCCAAGACTCGGTCTTGGTGAGTTTCGCGAATAGCGATTCCCAGTAGGCCTGCACGTCTTTCGCAATACCGGGAGGTGCCATCACCGCGCGGATTTGCGGGGGCACGGTGACATCGTAACCGGCTTCTTTGAGCGTTGGTACGCCCGTAAATGAGGGCAACGAGCGCTCGGCGATTTGCGCGAGTACGCGCATTTTGCCAGCACGTATCTGCTCGCCCGCTTCTTGCGGTTCAATAATCATCATGTCCACATGGCCACCGAGTAGTGCTGCGATACGCTCACCCCCGCCTTGGAACGAGACGAACGCCCACTTGGTGCCGGTTTTTTGCTGGAGCGCCTGGCGCATGATGCTATCGCGTGAGGTGAGCGAGCCACCGGATTGCTTGAGCTTGCCGGGGGCGGCACGGGCGGCCTCGATAAAATCTTTCATGGTTTTGAACGGGGAATCAGCGCGCACCGCAAACACAGCAGGCTCAAAGACCAATCGTGAAATCGGCGTGAGATCGCTCAGCGCCACTTTTGCTTCCGCACTGGTGAGAGGTGTCGCAATCCACACGCTCGTAATCAGCGCCAGCGTATGCGGGTCGCCCTTTTTTTCTGCCAAGTAGGCCGCAGCCACGGCGGCGTTCCCCCCTGTTTTATTGGCCACCTGCACGCGCACGGGGAGCAACTTTTCTTTTTCGATCATGACCGCCAAGGTGCGTGCGAGCACGTCACTACCGCCGCCAGGGCCCGTGTGAACCACTAACTCAACCGGCTTGGTCGGCACCCACTCGGCGTGCGCCAAGCTGCTGAGCCCCATCGCAACAACACCGAGCACCACTAATTTTTGAAAGCGCATTTTTCTCTCCTCGTTCTGATTAAGTTGTTTCGTCAAGCTAAGCTTCTTGATCGATCACTTGCACACGCATGGCATTAAATTTTTTAAACAACGGCACAATCAATAGAAGTGCTGCAATCGAAAGCAACACCGCCGGAATCGGCCGCTCCCACATGATAGCCATATCGCCTTGCGACATCATGAGCGACTGCCGCAGCGCTTTTTCCATCGGGTCACCCAATACCAAGCCCAATACTAAGGGCCCCGAAGGAAATTCTAACTTACGCATGGCATAGCCGACGAGGCCAAAAACGCACAACATGCCAAGGCCAAATAGGCTGCCCGATGCCGTGTACACGCCTATCAACGACACACCCAAGATTAAGGGATACATGACGTAGCCGGGTAGCTTTAATAGTTGCGCGAAAACCGAGACTAGCGGCAGGTTCAGTATCAGCAACATCACATTGCCGATGTACATACTGGCGACTAGCCCCCAGAACATCGCTGGGCTTTCCTCGATAAATAAAGGCCCAGGTTTGAAGCCCCACAATATCAAGGCCGCCAGCAAAATCGCGGTGGTGCCGCTACCGGGAATACCAAGTGTGAGCAAGGGGACCAGCGCGCCGCCAGTCTCGGCGTTGTTGGCACCTTCCGGCGCAGCAACGCCCTCAATCACGCCGGTGCCGAATTTTTCAGGATGCTTTGAAACGGCTTTCTCGATGCCGTAAGAAAGAAACGAGGCAATCGTTGAGCCCGCACCCGGCAAGACACCGATCAGAAAGCCAATCACCGAGCCATTCGCAAACGCGAAGCGGCAGTCTTTCATATCCTGCCACGTAGGCAATAAATTTTTAAGCCCTTTCGGCAACGGCAACATTTCGGCGGGCTTGGAGGATTCCATATTCGCCATCACTTCGCCGAC
>JAYVGG010000050.1:0-8369 GCA_043772475.1 Burkholderiales bacterium | reverse complement strand
GCCAAGATAGCGCGAGATACTGGCATTGTCGCGCGCGGCCTTGACACGCACCCATTCGAGCGCGTCTTCTGCCATGGTGACGGTGACATTTTTCATGTTCGATTCCAATAGATTCAACGCGAAATTAATGTAACACGAAATTCGTGTCACTTCTTTGGACAGCAAAGGGCTCGTGGTGAATAGTTTTGAAGTGCCTTTGAGACCATGGATAAATTGTCCCGCAACGCCAAGAACACCGCCATTTTTTCATCACCTTTATGGCCGAAAAAATCTATTGAATCACCCGCCGCGCCGCTACCTTCAGCTTCTTTGCGGCGAAAAGCATTCCATCGTCCCGCGTGGCGACAAATTCTGCGCCGTTGTTGTGTGCGACCGCCAGATGCAGTGCGTCCGGCGCGCGTAGCTTGGTGGAAAAATTTCGCGACGTACTGCTGCGCCAGTGTGAAGTCATTGGCAGTCGGCATCAGGAGAATCGGTGCATCGGATCATCGCCTCAAACTCGGCGATCTGCCGCCGACCCTGGGCGACCGAGAGCGCGCTCATGCGTACGTCGCGGGAGACAAGGCTGGCAAATTCGACCGAGGCCCATTTATTCACCGCCAGTGTGCCCACCGATTGTCGTATTGATGAGCAAGGACAGTGACTTCGTTGAGATGGTGATGCGGCGCGGCACACCGCCCAAATTGATTTGGCTGTCGTGCTCATAGAGCCAGCGCATTTGTTGGGCACCGTTGTGTGGCCGCAACCTGATCCGCAGAAATGGGTCGGACATCTACACCGATAATGGATTGGCTCAACGTAAAGGATGGAACCCGCTATACTTTGCATCACATTTGTAATGCAAGGAGGCAATATGAAAACGGCGACCATACCCGCGCTGCGGGTTCTCCCTGAATTGCGCGAAGCGGCTGAAGAAATGCTGCGCCCCGGCGAGACGCTTTCCGGCTTTGTTGAAGATGCGTTGCGTCGGAACGTGGCGCTGCGGCGCGCGCAAGATGAGTTTGTGGCGCGCGGGTTTGCTTCGCGCGAGGCAGCGCAGACAACGGGTGCCTACACGCCCGCCACTGACGTGCTGGCGAAACTGACTGCACGACTTAAGAAGCAGTCACCCTCGGCCTCAAAGCTGCCCGCGCGCGCGACGCGTAAAAAATGAGCTACGCGGTCCGCTTCACCGCCGGTGCGGAGCAAGATTTGCTGCGGCTTTTTGATTTTCTGGTCGAGAAAGATGCGCCCTCTGCGCGTCGCGCGTACGCGGCCATCGCGAAGGGCATTGGCTTCCTCAAATTATTCCCACACTCATGCCGCATAGCCGACGGCAGCCCTGCCGACAATCCGTTGCGTGAATTGGTGATTCCCTTCGCGAACGCAGGCTATGTGGTGCTGTTTGAGATCGAAAATACCGACACGGTGACGATTTTGGCAGTGCGACATCAGCGTGAAGACGATTACCAGCCGTAGCGTGTAATGCTAATTACGGCGCAGCGTTTGGAATTTCCGCGCCTTGTTGAAGTCCCATCATTGCGCGTTGACGGTAAGGGTAATATGCCTTACACTAATCTTCCCTCACAACTCCCATCAGGGATAATCCCATGACAATGCTCACCATCACTGCCAAAGGCCAGGTCACGCTGCGGCAAGACTTGCTTAAGCACTTGGGTGTATCTGCGGGGCAAAAAATCGAAGTGGATAAGTTGCCTAACGGTGGCATCACGGTGAAGGCTGCCAAGCAGAAAGGTGCCATCTCGGATTTCATCGGCTGCATGGCGAAGCCCGCTACGCGGAGCCTTACCGTGGAAGACATGAATACGGTGATTGCCAAAGGCTGGGCGGGCAAAAAATGAAGGTCACGGTGGATACCAACATCCTCGTGCGTGCGGCCGTGCAGGACGACGCAGTACAGGCGCGTCAGGCGGCGAAAATTTTAGAGAAGGCGACGCTTGTCGCGGTGCCCATGCCTGTGCTGTGCGAGCTGGCGTGGGTGCTGATGCGCGGGTACAAGCGATCTGCCGCCGACGTGGCCGCCGCCATCACGCACCTGATGAGTAGCGAAAACGTGGCACTCAATCGCGCCGCCACCGAGGCCGGGCTTGCGGTACTTGCGGCAGGTGGTGATTTCGCTGACGGCGTTATTGCCTACGAGGGCGAGTGGCTAGGGGCGACTGAGTTTGTTTCGTTCGACAAAAAAGCGGTGGTGGTGCTGAAAGCGCAAGGTAGGGCAGCGCGATTGATAACGGGCGGTTAGCCCCCCTGCACCCACCCCAACTGCGCCGTCGCAGTCATCACCACCCCAAACACCATCCGATAACACGCAACCGCGCTGAAATCATGCGTGCTCACAGCAAACCCAGCGAACTGGGGTCGCTGCCAACCGCAAACGGGGGTCAACCGCAAGCCGGTGTCGAGCCTATCATCGTAGCACTCAAAAAAAATGAAAATCGTGAAACTCCAATAACTACGCGTCTTTCCAGACTTCAGCGTGCATGCCCAGACAGCACTGAATCATTTTTTTGAGCCAACGTTCTGAAACGTTATATTCTCCATTTAGGCGATGCAATCGAAATGGCGCGAGCCTTTGAGAAGCAATAAATCAGGGCTAAATTTTCTCGCTTTGACGCAGCCGCCCATCTCGATGATGAAGTCACCATTGCCGAATACATCACCGCTACACTGGAACACCCAAACCCCGGCGTATTCCTCACCGCCGTGCCTGATGTAGCGCGCGCACGTGGCATGACGCAGCTCGCGAAGGATACGGGGCTTGGGCGTGAGAGCCTTCACAAGGCGCTGACCCCCGGCGCCAAGCCGCGCGATGACACGATGCTAAAGCTGCTCCAAGCGCTTGGCATTAAACTCTTTGCGTCTTTAGCGCAGTAGGCGGGAGCGCGTGGCGTGATCTTTCTGCTTACCGCGAACTTGGCATCAAATGTTATTTGCTATCGGCTGAAAAGACGCGCAGATACTAGGGTTTCAGGCGGTCGCCTTTTTGATCGTAAGCTACGCCGAGCTTGTCATGTCGAGCGCAGCCGAGACATCTGCTTTTCTGTGGCGCCCGCGCGAGGCTCACTAATCAATACTCCCCCGACCCCGAGCCCCCGCTCTTAAACCCACTACGCCAATCGCGCTTGGCCGCTGGTGGTGGCGGCAGCATGTTGGCGGTGTCGTATTTGAGCTCGACCTTCGCGGGCGTGAGCCAATCGTAGAGGGATTGGATGAGCGGCTCGCTTACTTGTACGCGCCAGTTTTCGGGGAGTGTGATTTCAGCACTGGCGGCGGCACTCCGGTAGCGGATGAGTACGGGGCAGCTTGTTGCCTCGGTGTGGGCTAAGTGCGGGGCCAGTAGCGATTTTAGTTTGTCGCTATTAGCCTCGCCATTCATCGATAGCGTGACGCGCTTCACGCATTTGCGTGCCTCTTCGAGCGAGATCATTTCGTCTACGGCCACACGCATCCCGCCGGAGAATTCATCGTGGCTTACTTTGCCGCGAATGATGAGGGGCTGGTCATCCACCAGCATGGCGCGTTTTTTCTCAAAAACTTCGTTGTACACCACCGCTTCTATTTTTGCGGTGCCGTCGTCGAGTGTGATGATGCACATGCGCCCGCGCTTGCCGTTCATCACGCGTTGCGAATATAAGATGCCGGCGAGTAACACGTGCTCGTTTTTGGGCTCTACGTCGGCTAACTCAGTACGCACGAATTGGCGAATCTCGCCCGCGTAGCTTGCGAAGGGGTGGCCGGAGAGGTAAAAGCCGAGAGCGAGTTTTTCGTTATTCAGGCGCTCTTTGTCGCCCCATGCGGGTACGTCTACGAGCGGCTGCGCGACGAGGCCGCCTTCTGCGGAGTCGCCGAATAGGCTCACCTGCTGAGCGTCACGCTCAGCTTTTTCGGCCATCTCGACGGCGGCGGGCAGCGAGGCAATCAGGCTTGCGCGGTTGGGCGACATGGCATCGAATGCGCCCGCGCGGATGAGAGCCTCCATCGCGCGGCGGTTCACGCGCGAGCGGTCGATACGTTTGGCAAAATCAAACAGGGTTGTGAATGCACCGCCCGCATTGCGCGCGGTGACGATGGATTCAATCGCCGATGCCCCCGTGCCCTTAACCGCCCCCAATCCATAGCGAATCGTTTTCTCATCCATCGGCCAAAAGCGATAGGTGCCGGTATTGATATCCGGTGCGAGCACAGTCAAGCCCAGCGCTTTGGTGTCATCAAATAGCTGCTGCACTTTGTCGGTGAAATCCATTACGCAGCTCATGTTGGCCGCCATGAATTCGGAAACGAAATGCGCTTTTAAGTACGCAGTTTGATACGCCAGATACGCGTAGGCCGCCGAGTGAGATTTATTAAACCCGTAGCCCGAAAATTTTTCCATGTGATCGAAAAGCTCGGTAGCCGATGAGGCTTTCATGCCGCGCTTTAACGCACCCGCAGTAAAAATAGCGCGCTGCTTGGCCATTTCTTCGGGCTTCTTCTTACCCATCGCGCGCCGCAAAATATCGGCACCACCGAGCGAGTAGCCGCCAATCACCTGAGCAATCGTCATCACGTGTTCTTGGTAAGTGATAACGCCATAGGTGGGGTCTAAAATTGTTTTCAGTTGCGGGTCAAGATAGGTCCAGGTTTGTTGGCCTTTTTTGAGTGCGGCTTTGCGTGCGATAAATTCGGGGATGAGGTCCATTGGGCCCGGCCGATAGAGCGCGTTCAACGCGGTTAAGTCTTCAATGCTATCGGGCTTCGCCTGCATGATGAGATCGCGCATGCCGCGAGATTCAAACTGAAAAATCGCCGCCGTACTGCCACGCGCAAAAATATCGTAGGTGCTTTTGTCATCAAGCGGGATTTTTTGAATCTCGAATGCGGCCTGTGCTGCGCCGTACTTGCGCGCGCGGATGAGTTTTACGGCTTCTTCCACAATCGTGAGTGTCGTGAGACCTAAGAAGTCGAACTTCACGAGGCCGACCGCTTCCACGTCATCTTTGTCGTATTGCGATACCGCCGAGGTGGAGCCATCGGCCACGTAGAGTGGCGTGAAATCGGTGAGTGGGCCGGGTGCGATCAGCACGCCACCGGCGTGCATACCGACGTTACGCGTAATGCCCTCGAGCTTGAGGGCTAGCTTCATCAATGTCGCGACTTCTTCCTCTTTTTCCATGCGCTCGGAAAACTGCGGCTCGATTTTGATCGCTTGATCGAGCGTGATGCCGAGCTGGTTTGGAATCAGCTTGGCAATCGAATCGACATAGTTGTAGCCCATGCCGAGCACGCGGCCCACGTCACGAATCACCGCCTTCGCCGCCATGGTGCCGAAGGTGACAATCTGCGAAACCGAATCGTGGCCGTATTTATTTTTAACGTAGTCAATCACCCGGTCGCGGCCTTCTTGGCAGAAGTCGATATCGAAGTCCGGCATCGAGACGCGCTCAGGGTTCAGAAAACGCTCAAAAAGCAAATCGTACTCAAGCGGATCAAGATCGGTAATGCCTAAAGAATAGGCAACGAGTGAGCCAGCCCCCGAGCCACGCCCCGGCCCCACCGGCACACCGTTATTTTTTGCCCAGCCGATGAAATCCGCAACAATCGCGAAATAGCCGGGGAAGCCCATGTGGACAATGGTCTTGACCTCGAACTCCAAGCGATCAAGATAGCTTTGCAGTACCTCCGCGCGTTTGGCTTCGTCGGGGAAAGAAATTTCTAAGCGTTTATCGAGTCCTTCACGCGATATGGCACGCAGGTAGGTCTCAATCGACTCGCCATTTGGTGTGGGGAAATTCGGCAGCCGCGCCTTGCCGAGCGCAAATTCAAAGTGGCAGCGCTTGGCAATTTCGCCCGCGTTCTCTAGCGCTTCGGGCAGATCGGCGAATAACGCCGCCATCTCATCAGGCGATTTGAAATACTGCTCGGCTGTGAATTCACTTACGCGTTTTTTGTCGCCCAGAGCCTCGCCACGCGCGATGCACACGCGCGCTTCGTGCGCGGTGAAATCGCTGGCATCCATAAATTGAATCGGGTGCGTTGCCACCACCGGCAGATCACACACGCTCGCGAGATTGAGTGCGGCGGTATTGTGGGGCGTGTCCGTTTCACGCCCAGCACGCTGCACCTCGATATAAAACGCATTGGGAAAATCATGCGACCACACGTTCGCCAACGTCAGCGCGCGCTTGGTGTCGCCTTGCAAAAGTGCCGCACCAATATCGCCAAGAGCCGCACCAGATAAGGCGATCAGGCCATTTGCTGTTTTACTATTGAGCCACGCGCGTGAAATTTCGGCACGCCCCCGCCACGTATTTTCACGGTAAGCGCGCGTGAGAAGCTGGCATAAATTGAGATAGCCCGCATCGTTGGCGCAGAGCAGTAGCAGCCGATGCGCTTGATCGCGGTGCTCGTCATTGGTGATCCACACATCACAGCCAATAATCGGCTGCACACCGCGCCCACGCGCCATTTGAAAAAACTTTACCGCGCCAAATAAATTCGCGAGATCGGTAATCGCAATCGCCGGCAAGCCATCCGCCGCCGCCTTCGTCATCGCCGCATCAATGCGAACAATGCCCTCGGTGACAGAAAACTCGGTGTGGAGGCGCAGATGGGCGTAGGGCGTGGGCATGAGATTTTGCAGGGAGAAGTTGAGTGCTATTTTATCACTCACGCTCGCGCGAATCGGGGTTGTTCAAAGAACAGTAATCGGCTGGAAGCCTAATAACGGCGCGGGGTTTGGTGATATTCGCGAAAGCGGCGCAAATTATTTTCAAAGTCGTCGCCCGGATGGAGCAACGCGTAATCCGGGGCTCTCTTCGCCACCGCGCGCTGTCCCCGGAATAGGCTCAGCAAAAGCTGCTGTGTGGGCTCCGGGCTACCCGTGATTGGAAAGCCAAATTGCGTGCGGCGTTTGGCTCACTCTAAAAAGGCAGGTCAATCTTGTATGTGCCCTTACGTTTCGCCTCGTTTACAGAATTCAACCATTGCTCAAGCGTAAGCCCACGGGCCTTTAACCGGTCGCGTACAGCGTTGCGGTCGCCCTTTTCTAGTGACTCTTGTAAAAAGTTGTTCTGGTTCACCAAGCTCGAACAGCTGTAGAAATCACCGCGCGCTTCGTCGCTCAGCATGTAGTACAAAATGGCATTCCGATCTTCTTCTCGCCGCTTTGATTCGTCTTCTGACCTGCCTGTTCGCGTGTGAAGTGTGTTGGAAAATGATTCCGCCATGATTGATTCAGCACCAGTCTCCATCTTGATCGCAAGTGATTTGCAGGCTTCCATTCTCCCCTCAAGATCGAGCGCAGGTTTTTTGCAAAAACTTTGAAACACTGTCGGCATTGATGGGGTCACATTGAACTCAAAGGCAAGCATCTGCGCCGATACGTTATTCACCACAAGCGGTGCTTCGTCGCGCGCTTGCAGTGCCGTCAATACGCGATGTACCGGCAAACGGCGCTCCGCGTAAAACTGCTGTTCAGAGGCGCGTTGTAACGCGCGCTCCTCTCCCAATTTATCATTTTCGCGCTTCGCGGCTTCCGCTACGTAGAGCCACGACTGCATATTCTCAGGGTCTATTGTGAGCAACCGATTTGCGGAGATTTCTTTGCACGCTTCGCTCGTACTCCATCGGCATGTCCTAAGTGCGCTCGTATAGATGGCGGGGTCAGAGGTCGTACGTGCCATATCGAGTAGCGGCGCGGCGGCAGCGATCAATGCCGCGTCGACTGCCGGTTTTGCCTTGTCATAACATCCGCCGCCAGGCAGATTTGCACAACTCGCATCTTTGCTTGCCTGCAAGCCAGCGAGACTGCTTTGCGCCCGCGCGCTGATATATAAGCCAAGCGCACGCTCTATCTCAATCTTGCTCTGCGTAAATTCGCCGCCTATTTCAACGAGCCTGGCTTGAATTATTTCCTCGTCTAGCTTCTGCGCTGGCACCCCATACTCATTAAGCTTGACCTTACCTAATCCACAAACCTCAACTGGTGTCGCCGCTACCGCTGTTTCATTCGCTAATTTTGTGGTTAAAAATCTATCTTCCGCTAAAGCTGATCCATCAGTACCAGCAAGGTCCTTGACATTCCTATGGAGCGCTTCTATTTGCCCCGCGCCCCATCGGTAGACAGGTTGATTTGTGTTGGTCGCAACCGACCTATTGACCGGCAACAGCCAAGCGTTAACAGCAATTCCAGCAACAAAAATTATCGCCAATGCGCCCAGCAGCCATGCTGCTATCCGAAGGCTTCGAGAATGTCGGCTACGGTCGTCGTCCACGTTCACGTCAGCGCCTCGCAATGCCCCCCAATCGCCCCCACAATCTGCGGCAACAACGGCAGCGGCAAATCATGTCCCATGCCCTCGATCATCATGAATGTTGCCTGCCCGCCACCT
>JAYVGG010000049.1:0-4418 GCA_043772475.1 Burkholderiales bacterium | reverse complement strand
CCTAATCGGCGCGATAGTTGGGCGCTTCTTTGGTGATTTGCACATCGTGTACATGGCTCTCGCGCATACCCGCTGACGTGATCTCAACAAAGGTCGCGCTGGTGCGGAATTTTTCAATCGACGCGCATCCGACCAAGCCCATGGAAGCGCGCAGCCCGCCCATCATCTGCGTGATGATCGCATTCACTGGCCCTTTGTAGGGCACACGGCCCTCGACACCTTCGGGCACCATCTTGTCTGCGTTAACGATATTTTCTTGGAAGTAGCGATCCGACGAGCCTTTTTGCATTGCACCCAGAGAGCCCATGCCACGATAGCTTTTATACGAGCGGCCTTGGTAAAGCTCAATCTCGCCGGGCGCTTCGTCGGTGCCCGCAAACATCGAGCCCATCATCACGGCCGATGCGCCAGCCGCGATTGCTTTTGCAACATCGCCTGAATAGCGAATGCCGCCATCGGCGATACAGGGGATGCCTAATTTTTCGAGCGCTTCTGCGGCTGACGAGACCGCCGTGATTTGCGGCATACCCACGCCCGTGACAATACGCGTGGTGCAGATAGAGCCAGGGCCCACGCCGATTTTCACGCAATCGGCACCGTGGTCTGCGAGCGCGCGAGCACCTTCGCCGGTGGCCACATTACCGCCGATCACGGCGATGTTTGGGTATTTCACCTTCACCTGCTTCACCATATCGAGCACGCCTTGGGCGTGGCCGTGCGACGAATCCACCACGAGGCAGTCCGCCCCCGCTTCAATCAGCGCAGCAGCACGCTCTAGATTGTCACCGCCCACGCCGATGCCCGCACCCACGCGTAGCCGACCGTGCAGGTCCTTGCTCGCAAGCGGGTGGTCTTTGGCTTTCTGAATGTCTTTGACCGTGATGAGGCCAGCCAGCTCAAACTGATCGTTCACCACCAAGACACGCTCAAGTCGGTGCTTGTGAATAAGCGCCTGCGCTTCATCGAGCGCAGCACCTTCTTTAATCGTCACCAAGCGATCCCGCGGGGTCATGATGTTTTTGACCGGCTGGGCGAGATTAGTTTCAAAGCGAATATCGCGATTAGTCACGATGCCGACCACCTTGCCGTTTTCAACGACCGGCAGCCCCGATACACCGTGCTGTCGCTGCAAATGAATCACATCCATCACGAGCATATCGGGTGGCACCACCAGCGGGTCTTTCACCACGCCGGATTCAAAGCGCTTCACTTTGGCGACTTCAATCGCCTGCGTTTTGATGTTTAGATTTTTATGGATGATGCCAATGCCACCCTCTTGCGCCATCGCAATCGCTAAGCGCGATTCGGTCACCGTGTCCATCGCGGCTGAAATCAGCGGCAGGTTTAGCGTGATGGTTTTAGTGAGGCGCGTGGCTAATTTAACGTCACGCGGATGAACTTGCGAGTGGGCGGGGACGAGGAGAACATCGTCGAAAGTGAGAGCTTTGGCGATCAGGCGCACGGTGCGACTCCGGCAAAAGCAAGATTATACGCGGGTTGGTGTGGGCGAGGGTAGGGTGAGGCGTGCCAAACGGGTCGTGTCGGCCGGTTTTGCGGGCAAAACGAGCGCGTCACCGCGCATCGAAACGCAATCGCAGTGATGCGCGGTACATGCCGAAACCCCAATACTGGCGCGGGGTTTGGGCAATTCATCCACGTGCCGCTATGGGGTGCCGCTGCGCGCGACGCTATCAATAATCGCATCCAGTATCGGCCGCGTGACCGGGCCTTTTGCGGTGTCGTCATTAATCATCGCCACCAGCGCGTGCATCTCGCCCTTTGCATCCGGCACGTAGCCTGCCACACTGGCCACATTGCGAAGCCCGCCGGTTTTGATGCGCGCCATTCGGGCAGCGGGGCTGTCTTTTAGCCGCGTCCCCATGCCGCCATCCACGCCCGCAATCGGCAAGCTCGCCAAGAGCTCGGGTGCCCACGGGCTTTTTGCGGCAGCACGCAAAGTCTGTGCGAGCTGGCTCGCGCTGATGCGCGCAACACGCGAGAGCCCAGAGCCATTGTCGATAATGAGACCAAGGTCATCTATCGCCTGTTTTTTAAGCCACGCCCGCACCACCCGATCCGCGCGATCGGCCGTCGCTTCGAGAGCTTGCCCGGGCTGGTCTTTCGCCTCAAGCGCGCCAAGCGTGAGATGCGTCAGGCGCGTAAACGTATTGTCGCTGCGTTTATTAATATCGCGCACCACCTCAGCCAAGGTGCGCGATTGATGCGTTGCAATCAATCGCCCCGCGTCAGCGAGGGCTGCCTCACGCACGCCGCCCTGCCACGTGCCGCCCGCTTCGCGCCACAGCGTAGCGAATAGCTGTGCTACAAAATCGTTGCGGGGGATTACGTTGAGCTCAGTCGAGATTTTGCAGTTTTTGGGGAATTCGCCTTCCAGATAAACGCGAATCTCGCCCTCGGCAGATTTGACCACGGTGGGTATTTTCCAGCCGTCTTCCCAGCTCGCACACTTACGCGCAGGCTGTGCCCATGTCATGTTCGAGACCACCTTCACCCGGTCTAGCGTGGGGGTTGTGCGAACGCGAAAACCCACCGCATCGGTCTCAATATCGAAGCGTAATAAATTCATATTGAGCAGCAGCGCATCCGGGATCACGTTGTAGCGAAATTCGGGTGTTTCATCAAACGGCGGCACGCCCTCGTCAGCGCGTGGTGGGCTAAAAAAGCCGCGATCCAGCACCAAATCGCCCGCAATCTCGCGTACGCCCTCATCGCGTAGCTTATCCAGCATGCTTTTTAGGGCGACCCAATCAAAATCTGCGCTGCCGAGCCCGCGCAGTACAACGTCCCCCTTTAGCGTGCTGCCCTCTTGCATGGCGCTTGTGCGTAGCTCGGCGCGGCCCCGATAGATGGGGCCCAGCGTATCGAGCGCCACGATGGCCGTCAGCACCTTGATCGTTGAGGCGGGCTGCATCAGGGCTTCGGCGCGGTGCGATCGCAAGACTGCCCCATCGCGTAGGCGAATCACCGATACCCCAATCGCATCTTCAGAGAGCCCGGCTGCGCGCAGCATGGTGGCCGCTTGCGCGGGCAGGCCCGTCTGGGCGTGGGCGCTGCCCTGTGCGAGCGCGGCCACGAATAGGTAAGCCAAGGTGCGGTGCAGATAGGGGGTCATCGTTGCGTTTCGCCTAAGGGGTTATCGGTGTTGTATTTGTACAACCAATGTCGGCATTTACAGCATTGGTAGTATATTCTTAAGATGAATTTTTGTGTCGAACGCATGACTTGAACAACCGCAAAACGAGGAGAACCTATCTTGAAGAACAGTAACCACTTGAAGCAGCTAACACGGTTAGTCGCGCTGGCCTGCGTATCGAGCACAGCATTTGCACAAGCGCCCGCACCAGCGGAGCCCACCAAAAAGTTAGAAAAAATTGAAGTCACGGGGAGCAGCATTAAGCGAGTGGAAAGCGAAGGCGCACTACCCATCCAAATTTTTACGCGTGAAGATATTGAGCGCGCGGGTATTGTCTCTGCCGAGCAATTGATCGCAACCCTGAGTGCGAACGGTAACGGGCTCGATAACCTATCGAGTAATGCGGACGTAGTTGATGGTGCCGCACGCGGTAACAACGGCTCCAGTGCCGCGAACCTGCGTGGGCAGGGCTCGGCGGCCACACTCGTCTTGCTCAATGGTCGGCGCGTTGCCGCGCACGGCTTAAACGGCGGCGTGGTTGATCTGAATTCAATCCCGCTTGCCGCTGTCGAGCGCGTTGAGGTTTTGAAAGACGGCGCATCGGCAATTTACGGTACCGACGCGGTGGGTGGTGTGATTAACTTCATCCTGAGAAAGAGCTACCAAGGCGTTTCGGTGCAAGCCTTTGTCGACCAAACCGAAAAGGCCGGTGGTGAAATTGCGCGCGCATCTATCGTGGGTGGCATGGGCGACCTTGCCAAAGATGGCTACAACGTGATGGCCTCGCTTTCCCATAGCGAAAATAAAATCTTGCGTGGGAGTCAGCGCAGTTTTGTAAACACCTTCCAGCCCGACCGCGGATTGTCTGTCGATACGCGCGGAACACCCTATGCAACGGTATTTCCGCTAGCCTCAAACGCGGCGGGTGTGCTGCAAACCATTTTGAGCTCGCGCCCAGCTGGTGGCGGGGCGATCAGCAATGCGCTCTCGCCATTCTTGCCCGGCAGCACAACCGTGCGCGCTAACGGCGGTATAAACCCGTTAAATCTACCCGGCGGTGCCGGCTGTGACTCGGTTGACGGCCAGCAAGCCTACGACTTCCGGCTTTGGATTGTCCCCGGTGCGCGCTATGCGTGTGCGTGGGATACCGGGCGGGCAGCGGCACTTCAGCAGCCGGTGAAAAACACCAGCTTGGTCTCGCGCGGCAGCATGAATTTCGGCGAGCACTCGGTTTACGCCGAGGTCACCGCCTCGAAGGTCGAGA
>JAYVGG010000048.1:0-5488 GCA_043772475.1 Burkholderiales bacterium | reverse complement strand
GTCTTTGAGGCCGAGCGCTTGGTCGATGGCCTCCACGCGGTGGTCAAAATCTTGACGGCCTCACCGATTCGAAGCCTCGATGCGGTTCACGATTTTTGTACCCGCTATCCGTTTTTTGCCTCGCAAGAAAACGGCTACATCGCCCCCCATCTCGATGCCGGCATTGTCGGCATGTGGCCCTACATAGCGATTGAATTTCTACCGCATGGCGATTTGAAATCGCGCATGACGGGGCCCCTCGTACCCGCCGAAGCTTGTCGATTATTGTTTAAGCTTGCCATCGCACTCTCCACGCTACATACCCGCGATATCGCGCACCTAGACGTAAAGCCTGAAAACATTTTTTATCGTAGCGGCGGTGATCTGGTGCTCATTGATTTCAATATCTCGGCAAGTTTTGGCAGCGTCCCGCGCACCGCATTTGGCGGCGAAGTACTGGGCTCGCCCTATTACATGAGCCCGGAGCAGGCGCAAGCGCAAGCCATTGATGGGCGCGCTGATTTGTATAGCGCCGGTGTCATCTTTTTTGAGATGCTCACCGGCGAGCCGCCCTACGCCGCAAAGAGCCACGCCGAAATTATCTTTCGCCACATTAATGACGAAATTCCGTGGCTACCGCTACCGTTGCGGCCTTACCAAGATATTGTTGATCGGCTGATGGCCAAGCACGTCAATGATCGCTTCGCGAGTGCGGCCGAGTTGGCCCTTGAGCTCAAGCCCTTCTTGATCGACACAGTCGACAACTAAACCGCGATACCAAATGACACTCCCCGAAGGCTCAGCCGACGCTTATTTTCTGGCGCGTACCGCCACCAGTCACGCCGCGAAACACCCGCTTTTCATCCTCGCTGCCAACGCGCAGCACGCCGAGCGCTTGGCCGCTGAGATCGCGTGGTTTGCGCCCGCACTACGCGTACACCGCTTGCCCGATTGGGAGACCCTCCCCTACGATCAATTTTCGCCGCACCCCGATTTAGTCTCGGAGCGTATCGCGACACTCTATCAATTTTCACAGCGCGCCTTCGATGTCGGCATCGTGCCAGTGTCCACCGCGATGACGCGCTTGGCCCCGCGTGAGTATTTCGCCGGTCGCGCGTTTTTCCTGCGCGCAAAAACCAAGCTTGACCTCAATCGCTTGCGTGACGATCTCATTTTTGCCGGCTACGCGCACGCCACACAGGTGATGGCACCGGGCGAGTTTGCGGTGCGTGGCGGCATCATCGATTTATTCCCCATGGGCAGTGCGGTGCCGTATCGGCTCGATTTATTTGGCGATGAGATTGATCAGATTCGCACCTTTGATGTCGATACGCAGCGCAGTATTTATCCGGTGAATGAGATTAGGCTTTTGCCGGCCCGCGAATTCCCGCTCGACAAAACCGGCCAGCACCAATTTCGCGAATCTTTTCGTGATCGTTTTGAGGGTGACCCGTCCAAACGCCGCATGTATAAAGACGTTTCAGCCGGTATTGCACCCAACGGCATCGAGTATTACCTGCCGCTTTTCTTTACGTCCACCACGAGTGTGTTCGATTATTTGCCCGCTGAAACGCAGGTTTTTTTGCACGGCGATATTACGGCGGCAGCGGACGCGTTTTGGGCAGACGCGAAATCACGCTATCAACTTTTGCGCGGCGATAAAGATCGGCCCTTGTTACCGCCGCTCGATATTTTTCTCCCCACCGATGAGCTATTTGCCGCCGCAAAACGCTTCACGCAGATTGCCCATGCGGAAGTCATGGCGGATGCGGCTCTGCTACCGGCAGTCGAAGTAAATCGCAAGGCAGACGATCCCCTTGCGCGCGTGCGCCACTTTACGGGCAGCTTCGCGGGGCGCGTGGTGATCGTGGCGGAAAGCCTAGGGCGACGCGAAACGATAGCGCAGTTATTTGCCGACCATCGCCTAAACACCGCGCCAGTGCTAGCGTTTGGCCAAATTGGCCACAGCGGCACGACACTCGAAATCGTCGTGGCGCCGATCCAAACTGGCTTTGTTTTAAGCGAAGACAAGCTCGCTTTCATCACCGAAAACGAGCTTTATGCCTCCACCGTAAAGCAAACCCGGCGGCGCGATAAACGTGCCGCCACCAATACCGACGGCATGTTGCGCGATTTGGCCGAGGTCAATGTGGGCGACCCGGTCGTACACACGCAGCATGGCATCGGCCGCTACGTGGGCTTGGTGAATCTCGATCTCGGCGAAGGTCACATGGAGTTCATGGAGCTCCATTACGCGGGCGGCGATAAACTTTTTGTGCCGGTCTCACAGCTCGCCATTATTTCGCGCTACACCGGGGCAAACCCCGATACCGCGCCGCTGCATCGGCTAGGCTCTGGCCAGTGGGATAAAGCCAAGCGCCGCGCGGCGGAACAAGTGCGCGACACCGCCGCCGAATTACTCAATCTCTATGCGCGCCGCGCGGCGCGCGAGGGCTTCGCGTTTCCGCTCAAGCCGAACGAGATTGATGCCTTCGCGGCCACGTTCCCGTTTGAAGAAACGCTCGACCAAACCAACGCGATTAAGGACGTAGTAGCGGATATGACATCGGGCCGCCCCATGGATAGGCTCATCTGTGGTGATGTGGGGTTCGGTAAAACCGAGGTAGCGCTACGCGCGGCCTTTGTCGCGGTACACGCGGGTAAGCAGGTGGCGATATTGGTGCCCACGACGCTGCTTGCCGAGCAACATTTTCAAAACTTCTCAGATCGCTTTGCCGAGTGGCCGGTGAAACTGGTGGAGTTTTCACGCTTTCGCTCGGCCAAAGAAACGACCGCCGCGATGAAGGGCTTGGCGGACGGCACGGTGGATATCGCGATTGGCACGCATAAGCTCATTCAAAAAGATATGGTGTTCAAAAATTTGGGGCTCGTCATCATCGACGAAGAGCATCGCTTTGGCGTGCGTCAAAAAGAAACGCTAAAAACACTGCGCGCCGAAGTCGATGTGTTGACGCTCACCGCGACCCCGATCCCGCGCACACTCGCGATGTCGCTCGAAGGCTTACGCGACTTTTCGGTGATTGCCACCGCACCACAGCGCCGCCTCGCGATTAAAACCTTTGTGCAGACGCTCTCTGACGGCGTGATCTGTGAGGCCGTGCTGCGTGAATTAAAGCGTGGCGGGCAGGCTTACTACCTTTACAACGAAGTCGAGACGATTCAAAACCAGCGCGAAAAATTAGAGCGACTCTTGCCGGACGCCCGCGTGGCGGTGGCCCACGGCCAATTGCCTGAGCGCGAGCTAGAGCGTGTGATGCGAGATTTTTATCACCAAAAATCAAACGTGCTGCTCTGCTCGACCATTATTGAAACCGGTATCGACGTGCCGAGTGCCAATACGATTTTGATTCATCGCGCCGATAAATTTGGCTTAGCCCAATTGCACCAGCTACGCGGCCGTGTGGGGCGCTCGCACCATCAGGCTTACGCGTACTTGCTCACGCCACCGCCCGATGCACTCTCGCCCAATTCCAAAAAACGGCTGGAGGCGATTCAGCAGATGGAAGAGCTCGGTGCCGGTTTCTATTTGGCGATGCACGATTTAGAAATTCGTGGCGCCGGTGAAGTGCTTGGTGATTCGCAGTCTGGCGGCATCCAAGATATTGGCTTCACCATGTACAACGATATGCTCAAGCACGCCGTAAAATCACTCAAGGCGGGCAAAGAGCCCGATCTCATGGCACCGCTAAACGTCTCAACCGAAATCAATCTGCACACGCCCGCCTTGCTGCCAGATACTTATTGCGGAGACCCGCACGAGCGCTTGGTGATTTATAAACGCCTCGCCAATGGCGAAACCGAAGAGGCGCTCGATGGCTTGCAAGAAGAGCTCGTCGACCGTTTCGGCGTGCTGCCAGCACCCACGCAGGCGCTGATTGATTGCCATCGTTTGCGGATATTGGGTAAGCCGCTAGACCTGATTAAAATTGATGCGAGCGCATCCGCCATCAGCGTGCAATTTGGCCCGGCAACCACGATTCAACCACACCGGGTGATTCATCTTGTGCAGCAGCGCCGCCACTATCGGCTGGCGGGGCCCGACAAGCTGCGTATCGAGCGGCCGATTGAAGATGTGCGGATGCGGGTGACGGAAATTAAAAATATCTTGCGTGAGCTCGCTGCCGAAGAGGTAAAAAAATGACCACGTCTAGTCTGATTATTCAAGGTGCTGATATCGAGACGGCCGATCTCAAGACGCTGCACGCGCTGGCACGGGCTAGCGCGATTGAAAAAATCGACGGCCATTTTTTGCATCAAGCGTTCCGGCTCACCGAGGTTGACGCGAGCACGCGCACGCAGGTTCGCGCGCACTGCGAGGCAAACGCGCTCGATTTCGCATTCGTGCCCGCCACCCAAAAATTAACCGACGTTAAGTTAATCGCGACCGACATGGATTCCACCCTCATCACCATCGAGTGTATTGATGAGATCGCTGATTTTATTGGCCGCAAAGCCGAGGTAGCCTTGATTACCGAGCGTGCGATGGCAGGCGAGCTCGATTGGCCGGCGAGCTTTCGCGCACGCGTGGCAATCCTCAACGGTTTGCCGGAGGCCACCTTGCAACGCGTTTACGACGAGCGCTTGCAACTTTCAGTCGGTGCCGAAATCCTCATCGCTGCCGCCAAACGCGCCGGCATTAAGACGATGCTCGTGAGCGGCGGATTTACGTTTTTTACCGAACGATTAAAAGTGCTGCTCGGGCTTGATTTCGCGTTTTCAAATACGCTTGAGATTATCGACGGCAAGCTCACCGGGCAGATTGTGGGTCCGCTCTGTGACGCAACCGCGAAAGCCACACATCTCACAAACACCGCGTCGTTATTAGGGTTTCGGCCAGAGCAGGTGCTTGCCCTAGGCGACGGCGCGAACGATATTGCGATGATGAATGCCGCTGGTTATTCCGTTGCCTACCACGCCAAGCCCATCGTGCGTGAGGCGGCCGGCTACGCGATAAGCGAAGTCGGGCTCGATGGCGTGCTGGCGTTATTTAGCTAATGGCTTCGCGGCCTCTGGCAGCGGAAAATAGGCGTACGGTGCCTTCGGTGCCTCGGCGTCGGTGGCGCGTTTTTGGGCATCAAGATCGAGCTTTTTATCCCACCATGTGGCGCGATTGTTTTTTTGCAGTGTCACCAACTCAGGATTTTTAGCGAGCAGCTCGCGCATGAATTGGGTTACGTCAGATTCGTAGTTCGCCATCGGGCACTTTCGTTAAAGTCAGCGTTTTCGCGAGACCATCATGGTAACACCCCCCTCGCAGGCCCTTCCCTGCGCTTTCGAGCGAATTTCTCGGACACGAGACACCTATTTTTACTAGGCGATATACCTAGCCAAAATTAGGCGCACACAAAGGAAATTTTGGTGGGTTTGACTGTCGCGAAATCTCCACAAGCAACCCCCATAAAATCAGCACTTTGCAAACAATTTGTGTCATTGTTGCGTAAACACTTCAACATCAAATTTGTAACGCACCATTTCAACGCCCAATTTA
>JAYVGG010000047.1:0-29828 GCA_043772475.1 Burkholderiales bacterium | reverse complement strand
CGGCGGTAAGCGCGTCATACCAGATCGTGAAGAGTGGGCGGGCGGGTTCGGTATATTATGGGTTGGTGTGTTTGGCGGCTGCTAGGCTCTAACTTTTTGGACGAGGCTCTCATGATTCGCGCGGTATACCCCGGTACGTTTGACCCACTCACGAAAGGCCACGAAGATTTAGTGGCACGCGCCTCCAAGCTTTTTGGTGAGGTCGTGGTGGCGGTGGCGGACAGCAAAACGAAAAACCCATTTTTCTCTTTTGAAGAACGCATCGACATGGCCAAGCGCGTCTTGGTCGCCTACCCGAATGTGCGGGTGGAAGGCTTCGCGGGCTTGCTCTCACATTTTTTAACCGCGAATAATGCCAATGTCATTTTGCGTGGCCTGCGCGCGGTATCCGATTTTGAGTATGAGTTTCAGATGGCGGGCATGAACCGGCGGCTCAATCCTGGTGTTGAAACCATGTTTCTCACGCCGTCGGACAAGTACATGTTTATCTCGGCAACCATCGTGCGCGAAATCGCGACGCTAGGCGGCGATGTAGCCGATTTTGTGCATCCGATCACGGCGGATGCGATGAAGAAAAAAATCAGCCCTTAATATGGCGCTTAAAATTACCGATCAGTGCATTAACTGCGACGTGTGCGAGCCAGAATGCCCGAACGACGCGATTTTTATGGGCATCGAGATTTACGAGATTCGCGCTGAGCGCTGCACTGAGTGCGTGGGGCATTTTGATACGCCGCAATGCCGCGAGGTGTGCCCGGTCGATTGCATTCCGCTCGATGAATTGCATATTGAGTCGGCAGCCACGTTGATGGCGAAATTCGAGGCGCTTACGCGCGCAAAAAACGCGGGCTTAACAAGCTAGAGTTAATTTTCTACAGCGCGATATCAACGCCCGCATCTGGGCTATCGTCTTCTGCCGTGCCGGTAAAGCGCAGAAGCTGTGCGCGTAGTGCGGCCAGCGCCGTGTGTTTATGCTTAATCACATCTTGCTCGCCTTGTAGCTCGGCGATGCGCTCTGCGAGATCGAGCTCGGCTGAATTTACTTTTTCTAGGCTGGTCACACTCACGCTGCTGTCGGTTTGCTCTACGCGAAGCGGTGCCTCGAGTGCTACGTAGAGCCCGCGCAGCCAAACGCTAGATTCGCGGCGCGCAATCTCAAAAATATGCACCACGCGTTTACCTACCGCCGTGCCAAATTGCTCGGCATTATTCGCCGCTTTCCATGCGCGCAGGGCGATCGGGTTCAACATCTCGTTGACCGCTTCCATGCGCGTCTTATGAAGCTCTTTGGTAAACCGCTGCGTCGGGAAAGGGTGAACCTCGTAGTGTGCGTGCGGAAATTCGCGATTTAAATGCACCCCAACTTCGGTAAAAAGCGCGCGCGCCTCCTCAATCTTGGCATCAATCGCCTCGATACATTGGTGCGCGTTATCGAGATATTGGCGCGTTATTTCCATGGCTTCGCGGGCCGACTTGCATTGGCTAATCGCGCGCATGGTTAATTCCATTTCGCTTCGCGCGGCTCCCGCATCGGCGAGTACGTCTAGCTCCACACCAAGGCGCACATGGAGCGACTTCACGCCCTGCACGTCGCGGGCGAACGCACTAAAACGCTCGCGCTTAGCACTCGCTTGTGCGCGCACCAGCGCCGTTAGTTTTTCATTTTTCGCGCGTAGCTCGCCCAAATTTTTCAATTTACCCAGTGTGTCAAAACGCGCTTCGTCGAGTGCCTGTTGCGCTTCCTCGACCACTTCGGCTAGTGCATCAGTCACACTTTTTGTGAGCGCCGCCTGACGCGCGCGCGGCATTGCTTTGGCGAGCGTGCGCTCCAAAATATAGAGTCGGCTACGAATAATGCTATCGGCGCTATGTTCATCACGCGTGTTAAGTCCCAGTGACGCGGCAACGGCGATCACGCGCGTTGGGTCAGCGTCTAGCGCGTCGGCAATCGCGCGCGTGCTGCGATCTAGTGCGCGCATCGGCGCGTGGATAGGGTCGGCAAGGGCGGTGGCGGTGGGGGTGTCGGCACTCAGGGTATCAATTTTATTGAGTACCGCAAGCCTCGCCGGTGCGCCCGGGTGGTGGCCGCCAATGGCGCTCGCACCAAAAAACTTGGCCCAGCCGATGCGCTCGGTCGGCGATAGCGGGGCGGCAATATCGAGCACCATCAAGAGTGCATCCGCCGCGATTGCGCTCGGCGTAACTTTATCTTCGCCCGCACTTCCAATGCCCGCCGACTCCACCACCACGAGGCCACCTTCGAGCAACGGGTGCGGCCAATTGATGACCACGTAAGCCCAGTGCGCGGCAGCACCGGCGGGTGCGGGCAAGGTCGCCAGTACCTCGGTGAGGGCTAAGGGTCGTTCAAGGTGAATGGGCATCACCTGCCACGCAGAAGCATCGTCTGGCGACGTGCCGGCTGGCCGCGCGCGAACGCTAATCGGCAGGGTGGCATCAAAGCTAAGCTCGACGGTGATGTCATGCGCGCGCGCATTGCTGAGCGGCAAAATGTCCGCTGTCTGATCTGGAAAAAATAGCGCGTTAATGAGCGTTGATTTACCGCGTGCGCGATCGCCTAAAACCACCACGCGTAGGCGCTCTGCGTTGATTTGGCTGCGAAGGCTGGCGAATTTTTGCGAGGCCATCGTCGGCGTTAGCTCGCGCTCCGCGAGCCTGGCCTCCGTGGCGGTAATTAAATCGAGCAGCCCGTAGCGCCACGATTGCAGTTCGGCTAGGCGCTCGGTGAGCGCGGGGGCATTTTGCTGGAGGGGCTGGGTGGACATAAGGTGATTATCGCTGACAGCGCGCACAAAAGTAGGTGCTACGTTGGCCTTGACGCATCGCGCGTATGGGTGCCGCACACACGCGGCACGGGGCACCCTCGCGATCATAGACACTCGCCTCAAGTTGAAAGTAGCCCAGATCGCCGTCGGCCTTGACATAGTCACGCAGCGACGAGCCCCCCGCCGCCAGCGCGCGCGCGAGTGTTGCTCTTATTGCCTCGGCGAGCACGTCGTAGCGCTGACGCGAGATGCGCCCGGCGGCGCGCGCGGGGTGAATTTGCGCGCGAAAAAGCGACTCAGAGGCGTAGATATTGCCCACACCCACCACCACGTGGCCGTTCATGATGAATTCTTTCACGCTCACCTCACGCCCACGCGAGGCCGCATACAAAACGCCACCATCAAAATCGGCCGAAAGTGGCTCGGGACCTAGGCTTTCGAGCAATGGGTGGGTGGGGGTGGGCCCTGAAATCCAGAGCATCGCCCCAAACCTGCGCGGGTCGTTGAACCGAATCGTGACACCAGACTCCAAGCTTATATCGACATGGTCGTGCTTGCCGATCTCGCTAGGGTTGTCACACATTTGCAATGTGCCCGACATGCCCAGATGACACAGTAAATAGCCGCCCGCCGCATCTTGATCGCGACAATTCCATAGTAGATACTTACCGCGCCGCGTGATGTCTTGCACCGTTAACCCTGTGAGGGTGCGGTTAAGGGTGGCGGGGATCGGCCAGCGCAGGCGGCGATCTCTGACGGTGACGCGAATAATCCGCTTCCCATCAACATGCGGCAGCAATCCCAAGCGCGTGGTTTCAACTTCCGGTAATTCAGGCATGATATGTGGGGTTATTTGTTTCGTGAATTGTCACACGCTTTGCGCGGCCATGGCCGACTTGATATTGAACCACACTGAGGGTCTATGCGTTTCCTAACCAATTTATCGCGCGCCGGCTTGGCACTTGTTTTTCTCGCCGGTGGTCAAGCTTTTGCCGCTGACGCTGATCCGGGCTACGCAGCGCGTGCCGAGCGCGCCCTAGCGCCTGAACAGTTTCTTTACCAATATTTACTTTCTGAAATCGCCGCCCAGCGCGGCGAGCCAATGGCCGCCGCGCGTGGCCTGATGGACTTGGCGGCCCGCACGCGCGACGCAAAAGTAGCGCGCCGGGCGGTGGAGATTGCCTACCAAGCCGGGCAGCCCGACACGGCCCGCGAGGGTGCCATTTTGTGGCTCGAAATCGAGCCCAATTCGGTGATGGCGCGTCAGCTCCTCTCGCGCTTAGCTGGCGGCACGCACGACGCAACGGTGGCCAATCTGCGTAGCTGGCTCAATGAGCCCAGGCGCGCACCTACGCTGCTACTGCAAATCCCTGCCATGCTCGCGCGCTACCCAGACAAAGGCAGGCTCTTGGCGAGCACGCGTGAGCTTGCGGCCCGTTATTTGAGCTTACCGGAAGCGCATTTTGCGTTGGCGCAAGCCGAGCTTTATGCGAGTAACGCAAGTGCCGCGATGGCCTCCGCCGAGCAAGCGCTCGTGCTGCGGGCCAACTGGGCACCCGCCGCGATTCTCAAGGCGCAGCTTTTGCGTGAGCGCGGCGAAAATGTGGCGGCGGATTATTTGAAGTCGTTTCTTAAAAATTTCCCCGCTGAGTCTGATGTGAGGCTCGCCTATGCGCGGGCGCTCGTGTTGCAAAAAAATCTGCGCGACGCGCGCGAGGAGTTTCGTCGCGTGGCCACTGAGCTACCCGGCGACGGCGAGATTCCCTACGCGATCGGCCTTCTTTCGCAGCAGCTGGGTGATGCAGCGGATGCCCAAACACAGTATCAACGCGTGCTGTCACTCAATCCCAACGATCCGAACCCGGTCTGGTTTAACTTAGGCGAAGTCGCCACCGTGAGTAAGGATGTGCCGGCCGCACTGAGCTGGTATCGCAAGGTGACAGCGGGCGATTATTTTGTGGGCGCACAGCTCAAGATGGCGGCCCTTATTGCCAAACGCGATGGTGTTGCCGCTGGGCGCAAACACCTGCGCCTGGCACGCGAGGCCGATGCTAATTCGCCTGATACCAACGTGCAACTCATCTTGGCTGAAGCGCAATTACTGCGTGATAACAAAGCGTTTGTCGAGGCCTATGCGTTTTTAAGTGATGCCGTGCGCGCAACACCCGACGTGCCTGATCTCATTTACGACCGCGCCATGATGGCCGAAAAGCTCAATAAATTCGACACCTTTGAAGCTGACCTGAAACGGGTCATCGCGCTCAAGCCTGATCACGCCCACGCCCACAATGCGCTGGGCTATACGCTCGCCGAGCAAGGTAAGCGCCTCGACGAAGCGCAGCAATGGATTGAGAAGGCCATTGCGTTGGCACCCAACGATGCGTTTATTCAAGATAGCTTGGGCTGGGTACAGTTTCGCAAGGGCAACCGTGAAGAGGCGCTGGCAACACTGAAAAAAGCCTACGCCGCGCGCCCAGACCCAGAAATCGCCGCACATCTTGGCGAAGTCATGCACGCACTTGGCCAACGCGCCGAAGCGCACGCGCTATGGCGCGCCGCGTTGGTCGAGCATCCGGGCAATGAAATCATTACCGGCATCATGGAAAAATTGAAGCCGTGATGCGACGCCACGCGCGCACGTGGACCGTCGTGATGAGTTTGACGTTTGCCCTCACACAATCGGCCTGTGTGAGCGTGGTACCGCCTAGCGATGCCGCGAATCTTGCGCCGAGCCGCATCGTCGAAAAATTTAACCTCTCGGGCCGATTAAGCGTGCGCGCCGCAGAGCGCCTCGATAGCGCGCGCTTCACGTGGGAGCGCTCGAGCGCTGGAAACGAAACGCTTAAATTTTTCACCCCGTTCGGCTCGCAGATCGCTGAGGTGGTGGCAGCCACGGGGCGCGCCACACTCACGCGTGGCAAAGAAGTCGAATATGCCGCATCTGAGACTGAGCTTATTGAGCGCGTACTCGGCGTGCGGCTTTCTACGGCTGAAATCGCACGCTGGCTGCAGGGTTTGGGGCTTGATGCGACGGGTGCTGCGCCTACGGCAGAGTGGAAAATCGTGGCTGAAAATTTTACGCTCCGCGATGGCGCAAAAATCGCCTCGCGCCTCACCGCCACGCGCGGGGTGGGTGCCGACGAAATTTCGGTACGCCTAGTTATCGACGAATTTCACGCGCCATGACCTACCTCGCCCCCGCTAAATTAAATTTGTTTTTGCACGTAGTCGGTCGCCGCGCCGATGGCTACCATTTACTGCAAAGCGCCTTCACGCTGATAGATTTTGCCGACACGCTCGATATTTCGGTGCGTAGCGATGGGCAGATTCGCCGCACCACGGTCGTTCATGGCGTGGCGGAGGCCGATGATCTGGTGATCCGCGCGGCCACGCTTTTACAAACGGCGGCAGGCACTAAGCTCGGCTGCGATATTGGGCTCACAAAGCGGATCCCCATGGGCGGCGGGCTAGGCGGCGGGAGCTCGGATGCCGCCACCACGCTGATCGCACTCAATACGCTTTGGGAAACTCAATTTACCCGGCCACAATTACAGGTTTTGGGCTTAAAGCTCGGCGCAGATGTGCCGTTTTTCATCTTTGGCGAGTCCGCGTTCGCCGAGGGGGTGGGCGAAAATCTGAGCCCGCTCGCCGTGCCGCTCTGGTGGTATGTGGTGCTAACCCCGCCGGTTGGGGTGCCAACCGCCTTGATTTTCGGTGCGCCCGAATTGACAAGGGATACGTTTCCCCTCAAAATAGCAGACTTTCCGGCAAATGGGCTGTTAAACGCGTTGGGCAAAACCCAAAACGATTTGCAACCTGTTGTTCTGAAAGCGTTTCCAGAGGTCGCGCAGTATTGTGCGGCGCTTGGCGCGGTAGCCCAAGGCTCTCTTTTTGGCGCACGCATGACAGGCTCTGGTTCGAGTGTTTTTGCCGCCTTTGATTCTGAGGCCAAAGCACACGACGCTTTTAGTCGGCTTAACCAAAGCTTGCCGCAATACCAAGGATTTATCGCCAAGGGCTTAGCTGCTCACCCCTTGGCGTAAACCGTCGCAAAGCCGTCAAGGCCTTGCTTCGGCGTAGTGTTTGGGGAGTCGCCAAGTGGTAAGGCACCGGATTTTGATTCCGGCATTCGTAGGTTCGATCCCTACCTCCCCAGCCAAAACAGACGTTTTTTTCACCTCAGCCAGATAGGCTGTCGTGCGAAAAACGTGTAGTGACTCTTCCAACCGTGAGAATGAGGCGCTCAATGGCTTTTGATAATTTAAGTGTGTTTGCAGGTAGTGCTAACCCAAAGCTCGCGCGCGATGTGGCAAAGCTTTTGGGCACGCAGCTTGGTCGCGCCAAGGTCGCAAAGTTTAGCGATGGCGAAGTGATGGTGGAAATCATGGAAAACGTGCGTGGCAAAGACACGTACATTCTGCAATCCACCTGCGCGCCGGTGAATGACCACCTGATGGAAATTTTGGTGATGGCGGATGCGCTAAAGCGCTCGAGTGCGGCGCGTATCACGGCGGCCATTCCCTATTTTGGCTATGCAAGGCAAGATCGCCGCCCGCGCTCAGCACGCGTCGCGATTTCGGCCAAGGTGGTGGCCAATATGTTGGCCGTTGCGGGTGTTGATCGGGTGCTGACGATGGATCTACACGCCGATCAGATTCAAGGTTTTTTTGATATTCCGGTCGATAACATTTACGCGACCCCGGTTTTGCTAGGCGATTTGTGGAAGCATGATTACCCCGATTTATTGGTGGTGTCGCCTGACGTAGGCGGTGTGGTGCGGGCACGTGCGATTGCGAAACAGCTTGATGCGGATTTGGCGATTATCGATAAGCGCCGCCCGCGTGCCAATGTCTCGCAGGTGATGAATATCATCGGTGAAGTCGAAGGCCGCTCGTGTCTCATCATGGACGATATTGTCGATACGGCGGGCACACTGACCGAAGCCGCGCGGGCATTAAAAGATCGTGGTGCAGCGCGTGTAATTGCTTACTGTACGCACCCGGTTTTGTCGGGTCCTGCCATTGAGCGGATCGAAAATTCGGTGATTGATTCGTTGGTGGTGACCGATACCATTCCCTTGAAACCGGAAGCGGCGGCGTGCAAGAAAATTCGCCAGATTGGCACAGCAGAATTGATGGCGGAAACAATTCGTCGAATCGCAGAGGGCGGCTCGGTGAGCTCGCTCTTTACGGAGTAAGGCTTAATCTCGTCGAGATTAAGAATTGAAACGGGCAGATTTGGTCGCGAGTTTGCCCACAACTTGGAGTCACACATGAAAATCACAGTCAAAGCAGAAACGCGTAAAGGACAGGGCACTGGTGCGAGCCGCCGCCTGCGTCACGCGGATAAAGTTCCCGGTATTTTGTACGGCGGCGGAGTCGATGCGGCCAATATCGAGATTGAGCATAACGATATTTTTCATAAGCTACGCAACGAAAAATTTCACGCCTCCATCCTCGATTTAGAGATCGACGGCAAATCGCAGCAAGTTCTTTTGCGTGATGTGCAAATGCACGCGTTCAAAACACGCGTCATGCACGTCGACTTTCAGCGCGTGGCGGCCGACAAAAAGATCCACATGAAAGTGCCACTGCACTTCATCAATGCCGACATCTCCCCCGGCGTGAAAGTCTCAAGCGGTATTGTTTCGCACGTCCGCAACGATCTCGATATCTCGTGCTTGCCAAAAGATTTGCCTGAGTTTATTGAGGTTGATCTGAAAGATTTGGCGGCCGGCCACTCGTTGCACGTTTCGCAACTGAAGTTCCCAGCCGGGGTTGAGTCGGTTGCGCTTTCGCGTGGTAACGATCAATCTATCGCGACCATCATCATCCCGCGCGCGGTAGCGGCGGAAGAGGCGACGGCAGCAACAGCAGTCGCTGCGGCTGACGTACCAGCATCAAACCAAAAAGCGAAAGAAGAAGAGAAGAAAGACGACAAGAAGGCCGATAAGAAGAAGTAATCGGGCTTTATTGAGACCGCAATGCCCGTCGCCTGATCTTGGCGGCGGGCATTTTTATTTGTGTGAAAATTTCTTGTGATCAATCCACCCATCAAACTCGTTGTCGGCCTCGGCAACCCCGGTCGCGAATACGAACGCACGCGCCACAACGCGGGCTTTTGGGCGCTCGATGCCCTCGCGCGTGCGCTAGGCACATCGTTTGCGCCAGAGCGTAAATTTCACGGCGAAGTCGCGAAGGCAGGCGGGGTGTGGCTTTTGAAGCCGTCTACGTTTATGAATAAATCCGGGCTCGCGGTAGGCTCACTCGCCAAGTTTTATCAGATTACGCCAGCCGAGATTTTAGTCGCGCACGACGAAATGGATTTGCCACCCGGCGGCGTAAAGATGAAAATCGGTGGGGCGGCAGGCAGCAATGGCATCAAAGATATTGTGGCTTCACTATCCACCAAAGATTTTTGGCGCGTGCGTGTGGGCATCGGCCACCCGCGTGAGCTGGCCGGTAAGCTCGGCGGCAGCATGGATCGCCCGGAAGTGATTGATTACGTGCTGCATCGCCCGTCACGCGAAGATGAAGCCGCGATTGATGAGGCGATTAGCCGCACACTGCAATGCTGGCCTGCTATTGCCAAAGGCGATATGGAGGCGGCGATGTTGGCACTGCACACGAAACCGAAAGCATAATTTTTTTAGTCCCTCCTCATCAAACTCAGTAACTGGAACCATCATGAAATGCGGCATCGTAGGCTTACCCAACGTTGGCAAATCCACCACTTTTAATGCCCTCACCAAGGCCGGGATTGCTGCGGAAAATTATCCGTTTTGCACCATTGAGCCCAATATCGGCGTGGTGGAAGTGCCGGACCCGCGCTTGCAAAAGCTCGCCGCCATCGCAAAGCCATTAAAGATCATTCCGGCGATTGTCGAGTTTGTCGATATCGCGGGCTTGGTGGCCGGTGCCTCGAAGGGTGAGGGGCTCGGCAATCAATTTCTCGCCAACATCCGCGAAACCGATGCGATCTCGCATGTGGTGCGCTGCTTTGAAGACGAGAACGTGATTCACGTCGCCAACAAAATTGACCCGCTTTCCGACATCGCCGTGATCGACACCGAGCTTGGCCTTGCTGATATGCAGTCAGTCGAAAAATGGCTGCACAAGGCGAACAAAAATTCGCGTGCCGGCGACAAAGAGGCGATCAAGCTCGCCGCTGTGCTTGATCGCGTGATGAAGCATCTCGACACCGGTGCGGGTGTACGCAGCATGGGCCTACCCGCAGACGAGATGCTCTTGATCGCACCGCTCTGCTTACTCACGGCGAAGCCGGTACTGTTTGTCGCGAATGTGATGGAAGGGGGCTTTGAAAATAACGCACTGCTCGACCGCGTAAAAGCGCACGCCGCCCACGAGGGCGCGCCGGTTGTGGCGATTTGCGCGAAGCTCGAAGCGGAGATTGCGGATTTATCGGACGAAGACAAAAACGAATTCCTAAAAGACATTGGCATGACCGAGCCGGGGCTAAACCGCATGATTCGCGCCGCTTACACCTTGCTTGGTCTCGACACTTATTTCACCGCTGGCGAAAAAGAAGTGCGCGCGTGGACTATCCACCACGGTGCAACAGCCCCGCAGGCTGCTGGCGTGATTCACACCGATTTTGAAAAAGGATTTATTCGCGCGGAAGTGATCGCGTTTAATGATTTCGCCGCACTCGGCGGTGAGGCGAAAGCAAAAGAAGCCGGCAAGATGCGCGTAGAGGGCAAAGAATACATCGTCAAAGATGGCGATGTAATGCATTTTAGGTTTAATGTTTAGCCGCATTAACACGGCCAAACCCCGCGCAGTTATTAGGGTTTGGCCTTTCTAAACGAACGCATCAAAGCAAACTCATAAAGATTTCAATGATCGTTTTTGTCGCCATCGCGGTGATGCTGGCCATTTTCTTGTCGCGTAATTTTATGGGCGGCAACAATCTCGACGAGCGCAAAGCCTACTGGGGTAAGGAAATTGCAGCGAGCGTTCCGGCAGGCACCCGCAAGGCGCAACTCGACGCCTTCGCCAGCGCGCGCGGTGAAAAACTCAATTGCTACCAGACCTACAGCAAAGAAGATCAATGTGATTTGGACGATAACAAATCACTAGGCGGCCCGAGCAATTTGCGGATGAAGCTTTCGGTGATTTTCAAAATGAAAGATGAAAAAATTGTCTCGCATTCGTTCACGAACGTGCCCGCCAGTCAATCAAAATAGCAACCAAAATAGCCCAAATAGCGCGCCGTTATTGGGTTTTGGGCAAAAGCATAATCCCATTGTGCCTCTCGCTGCCGCCACACACCGCGCCGCCACCCTCTGCAAGAATGTTGCCACTATTGCCCGCTACATTGCGTGTGCCCTAACAACCGACGAGGCCACACCATGAAAACCGCGCCCCTCCCGCTCTTTGGTGCAATCGCTAGCGCCGCCCTCTTACTTGCAAGCCCAACGTTCGCCACTGAAGCGCTGAAAGAGCCGGGCGTGCTGCTGCGCGAGGGCAATTGGGATGGCGATGTGGGCACCTACAACATTCCCAATGCGCTCGTTGACGTAAAGCCCAAGGCTTGGCCGCTGGCAGGCTGGGTGCGCCTTAGATTGCGCGCGACTGAAATTGAGATCGTGCCGGTGGTGACACCACCAAAAGGTAAGCCCTCGTTCCTAGAGTCTATTGTCAGCCAAGTAGAGCGGGCGCACGACGGCACCAAGCCGGTCGAGGCGGCTCCCGACGCATTAACGCGCACGCACCAAGACGAAATGTTTCTGCGTGTACCCGGCACGTCGATCAAGGCCGCTAACGCACCAAGCTACCGCTTTAAGAACGGCACGAGCCATTTGCTCCCCAAGCTCGACTACCGTTACGAGCTCATGCTGGGCACGCAAGCCTTTGCGTTCACAGTGCAAAACGACGCGCGTGGGAAAAATGGCGCGCCCTATGGCGAAGGGGCGAACTACACCATTGAATACGATGGCCAAACCTATTCCTACGCCCTCGGTGGTTATGGCTGGAATTCGTCGATCAGAGCCATTGCCGATATTGATGGTGACGGCAAGCCAGATTTTATTATTGCGGTCGGCGGGAGCAATCAAGGGTACGAGGCCGTGTTGCTGCCATCCGTAGCGCGGCCGGGTAAGAATCCGGCAACGGCATCGCTCGGTTCAACGGGGTGTTAGAACGTTGTAGGGTGCGGGTTTTCAACACGCGTATAACGATGAAATCGCAAACCGCCAACAACGGCGGGGGGTTTGGGGCGATGGCCAGCGAGGAAATTACCCATTTTCGCGCGCTGACTACGGGCGGCCAGTCAATCGTCCAACAACCAAACTTGTCATCCCGAGCGTAGCCGAGGGATCTGCTTTTCGGTGGCCTCGCGCGAGTGCGGGCAACAGCAGATCCCTCGGCTTCGCTCGGGATGACAGGTGAATAGTTGGCGCTGGGAATTTTTCCGGTGATGCACTCACGAACGTCACTGGATCCCCGGTCAAGCCGGGGATGACCGGCTGGGTTGGTGGTGGGGCACAAGCATTGGCGCGGAGTTTGGCGGGGTTGCCCATCACAGCTCGAACTGCGGCGACAGCCACGAGCAGAAGCCAACCCACAAATTGTCATTGCGTCGAACGACGCAATCCAGTGACGTTCGTTGCAATAGGCGCTGCCTCTTGCTCGAAAAAAATAAAAATCTTGTCATCCCGAGCGCAGCCGAGGGATCTACTTTTCGTGATGAGTCACCCGTGATTATTCATTGCGCGACATGCAAGGGCTGCCAAAAAAATACGCGACGCAGCTTGCGGGAACAAGCAGATCCCTCGGCTGCGCTCAGGATGACAGGTGGGGTGTGGGTGCGGCGTGGGCGCGCGTGATGTGGCGCTGGCGCGCGCGGTTGCCAGTACAGGCACAATAGAGAATCTCGTCTTTGACTAGGAATTCTAAAATGACCGCTCGATGTTTCCCTCATCTTCGCGCCGCAGCAGCACTCACGCTCGCTCTACTTTCACTTTCAGCCCACGCGCAAACCTACCCGTCAAAACCGATCAAAATTCTCGTCGGCTACGCGGCCGGTGGTGCCGTCGATATCGTTGCGCGCACGATGGGGCAAAGCATGGCGGCGAGTATGGGCCAGCCCTTTATTGTCGAAAACAAAGCCGGTGCGGGCTCGAACATCGCGGTAAAAACGCTCATCGCCGCCCCGCCCGATGGCTACACCTTGATGCTGGCCGCCAATGCCCTCGCGGCTAATATGGCGCTCTATCAGCCCGCGCCCTTTGATGCGGAAAAAGATCTCGTGCCGATAGCACTCGTAGGCCGTGTGCCGGTGGTGATTGCGGCAAATCCTGCCGCTTCGTTTTCTACCGTGGCGCAATTGATAGAAGCGGCCAAGGCCAAGCCGGGCAGTATTTCATTCGCGAGCCCAGGCAATGGCTCGACACCACACCTAGCCCTAGAGCTCTTCGCACGTGCGGCGGGCGTGACGATGCAACACGTGCCCTACCGTGGCGGCGCGCAGGCGATCACGGATGTGATCGGCGGGCAGCTCCCGCTGGTAGCCGTGAACGCGCTTGAAGTGTTGCCGCATTTCAAGAGCGGCAAACTCAAAGTGGTGGCGGTCCTGAGTGCGGCACGCTCGCCGATTTTTCCCGATGCGCCGACGATTGCGGAGTCTGGCTTTGCGGGCTTTGAGGCCTCCGTCTGGTATGGCTTTGTGGCACCCGCAGCAACCCCACCTGCCATCGTGGCGCAGCTCCATGGCGAGGTACAAAAAGCGCTGGAATCGTCAGAGGTGAAAGCGCGGATGACCGCAGTCGGTGGTGAGGTGACACCGGGCACTACGGAGCAATTCGCCGCGCTCATCCGCGCCGAGCGCGTGCGCTACGCGAAGCTCGTGCGTGAGGCGGGGATTAAGCCGGACTGAGTAGAGCCAAAATTGGAGAGTAGCCCGCACATCTTTGGGCTTCGTGAATCACCACGAGACCGGAGGCAGGTTCAAAAGGTGAGCGCCCAGATTTGACAGCGGGGGGGTGATAGGCTCAACTTGCTTTTCCGGTCATTTCAGTCTCATCACTTATCTATGGAGCGCGTCACCGAAATAGGTGCCAAGATGCGAGCGAAAGCACCATCCTAAGTGCATGAAGCACGAAGGGGTAATGCGATGACTCCACTACAAATCGCTTAATCGCCATCTAGAAATCATCACAACAACCATGCATACAACTTCACCCGTTGAAAGTTCCGTGACGGATCAATCTAGCGCCCAGCGTTTTTTTCAGCGCAAATTAGGCTGGTGGCTCCTCCTCTTCCTTCCGTTGGCTGCGGCGGCCGTCCATTTCCTGCACCTACTGTCGGTTGACCGTGAGTGGATGTACGCGGCAGGCTTTCCCCCGAGCCTACCGCTCTCGCCCGCGTTCCGCGCAGAACTGGTCGGCAAAATGGTATCCGCGTCGCTGGGCTTTCAATTTTTAAAGCAGGCGTTCTGGCCAATCCTGCTGCTGCTGGTGGAAACACTCATGCTAGCTGCGCTCACCGTTGCCGTGGCACAGCTCTTCAATGTGGGCACAAAAATTCGGCACTTTTTCTTGCTGGCGCTCTGGTCTAAGGCGACGTACCTGCTCACGGTAAGCATTATTTTGGTCAGACTTTTGCTCCAAGATTTCCCCACCCGCATCATGACGCATGATTTGGACATCCTCTCTTGGCAATCCCTTTTAGGCAGCCCGCATCCCGACTACTTGCAGTTCTTTACGTCCTACCACGGGCCAATGGTGTTTGTGAGTATTGGTGTTCTGGCCTATGGTTTTCGCCAGCTCACCGGTAGGTCTTGGCTGCAAAGCATTGTGTTCGGCGTGATTCCCTACGCGATTGTTTCGGGAGTTCTGTTTTATATTTTTGCCCGTGTTTTCTAGGGGCTGGGGCAGCCTATCCTCGTGAACTGCCTTGGTGTAAAGTAGTTATGTGCCACTTAGCGGCCTCCCCACAAGTCCAAGAAAATTACATGCCAGCGCACAATACGCACACAGAGGCTTTAGAAATACTTATCACTGGTGGCCAGCCATCATGAGCGCCTCAAGCGGAGGCCGCAAAATTTGGATTGCTGCGTTAATCGTACTTACCCTGTTTGCGCTGGCTTTCTTCTTCAAGTTTCGCAGCACGGTCAACCCTACGGCCACGCTTAGTCAGGCAAGCTTAGGCGCTGTGCAGAGTGCGTTTTTTTCGTCTGGCACGCTCGTCTATAGCGAGCAGGCGCGCCTGTCTGCGGAGCTAGTCGCTAAGGTAGTCAAAATCGAGGCGGCAGAGGGGCAGACCGTGGCCGCTGGGCAAGTATTGCTAAAGCTTGATGACTCTTCGGTGCGGGCTGAAATCGCGCAGGCAGAGGCGCAGCTTCAGCGCAGCAAAATTGAGGTGAGCCGGCTCGCGCGGGAGCTTGAAGGCAAGCGGCAAGAGTGGGAGCGCAATAGCGCACTTGTTGCCTCTGGGTTTCTCAATCGGCAGGTGCAAGATGCGGCAGCGGTAACGCTAGATAGCGCACGATTTCAACTCGCAGCGGCGGAAAAAAGCACGCTACAAGAAGCAGCCCTACTCAGCCAACGCATGAAGCTTTTGGACAAGACTGTGATTCGCTCGCCGATCTCCGGTGTGGTGATGAGCGTGCCGATCAAGCTCGGTGAGACCGCTGTGGCGAGCGCGCAAAGCCTTGCGGGGTCCGATCTTATCGTTATTGCTGACCCGAAAAGCATGGTGGTTGAGGTCGCGGTTGCGGAATTTGATATCGCACGCGTCAAAATTGGTCAGAAAGCAATGATTAGCACACGCGCAGCGCCCAACAAGGCTTATAGCGGTCGCGTCAGTCGCATCGCGCGCATTGTGAGCGCTGAGGGTGGCGCGAAAGGTGGCGCCGACAGCCGAAGCGTTCGCACGATTCCTGTGCGGATTAATCTCGATGCCATAGCTGATACGGTGGGCTTTATCGCAGGAATGAGCTGTGATGTCTCCATCACCGAGGCGAGCCAGCCTGACGCATTACTCGTGCCGATTGCGGCGCTGCGCGTGGACGCGGAGAACCCGATGGCATCCATGGAGGCCATGGTGCTGGGCGCTAAGAAAACACACTATGTGTGGAAAGTGAGCGGCGCAAAAGCGACACGCCAGAGTGTAACGCTTGGCTTCTCAGACGAGAACCGGCAGGAAATTCGCAGCGGACTCAACGTGGGCGACACCGTGGTCAGTGGCCCTGCCGCGCTGCTCGCGCGGCTACGCGAGGGCGACCCCATTCGCGAGGGCGCGCCGATTGCCAGTAAATGAACATGGCGGCGCAGTTAAACCAATGAGCAGCCATGGATTTATACGCTGAGATTTTCATTCAAGCTTGGCAGCACATCCGGGCCTACGCGCTACGCAGCGCGCTGACGGCACTCGGCATTGTCATATCGGTTGCCGGCGTGATCGCGATAACCGGTGTCATGGCAGGGCTCGAAGCCGGGGTAAACCGTGAGCTTGCCAATCTCGGCGCAGAAAATATTACCGTGAGTGGAAATTGGCGAAAACTGATGGCGGGCAGCAAGGTTGCTGAGCTGACACGCCGTGACTTGCAGGCGCTACAGACCTACGTTGCTGGCATCAGTACGGTGACAGCAACGGAATCGGTGCGTGTGGGTAAGGTTCAGTTCGCTGAGAAGAAAATCGCACTTTCTGTCGTCGCAGCCTCGGCGGCATTGCCGCAGATGTATCAACAATTCCCAGAACAAGGGCGGTTTTTATCCGATGGCGATGACGAGCTCCACCGTCGCGTCTGCGTGGTGAGCCAACATGCGCTGCCATTGCTAGGCCTCGCGGCGAACCCGATCGGGGAGCGGCTAAAAGTGGGCAACGTGTGGATGCAAATTGTTGGCGTGATGCCGGGAAATGGTCGCGCGAGCGGCTCAGTAAAGCAGCTTGGCGATCTGTACATACCGCTTTCCGTGGCCGAGGAATTGACCGGGGAGCAAAGCAATTTGGAGTTTGGCTTCAAGCTTCTGGGCACCCACAAGCGCGAGGAAGTATTGTCGAAAGTGAGCCAAGTACTGCGCCAGTCACAACGTGCACAGCCGGGCGAAGAGGACGATTTTCGGATCGAAGATGCGGCTGAGGTGCGGCGCACGAATGATGCGATCATCGGCATGATTTCAATCGTACTGATATTGATTGTGTCGGTCTCGTTGGTCGTGGGGGGTATTGGCATCATGAATGTGATGCTGGTGGCGGTGACTGAACGTACTAAGGAGATTGGCATTTTGCGCGCGCTCGGCGCGACCAAGCAGCAGATACGCGTTCAATTTTTGCTTGAAGCCGCGCTCCTCTCCGGGGCAGGTGCAGTGGCGGGTGTGGTGCTGGGTTGGCTCGCGGCAAGTCTTGCGACGCTCTTTATCCCCCATGCCGATGGCGCGCATTTGCCGCTTTGGGCGGTGGCAAGCTCGGTCGCGTGCGCGATTGCGGTGGGACTTGTCTCAGGCGCGCTACCGGCCGCACGCGCGGCCGAGCTAGACCCCGTAACCGCCCTCACGACCGAATGATACCGACACAACGATGACTGCCAACACTGTCTCCTCAGCGCTCGACGCAAACTCAGCCGTAATTCGGCTCGAAAGGGTATGCCGTCACTACCAAATGGGGGATGAAAAAATTGCGGCGCTGGACGGACTCGATTTGCAGATTATGAAGAATGAATACGTAGCTATCGTTGGTGCATCGGGCTCGGGAAAATCAACACTTCTAAATATTCTGGGCTGTCTCGACACACCAACTGGCGGTGCCTATTTTCTAAATGGCCGCAATGTCGCGGGCATGGACGATATCGAGCTCTCCCGAACGCGCAATCAAGAGATAGGCTTCATCTTTCAGGGATTTAATTTACTCGCGCGTGCGACGGCTCTACAGAACGTGATGCAACCATTGATTTATCGTGGCTTGAAGTCAGCCGCACGCAAGGCGAGGGCCGAGGCCGTACTGGCACGTGTGGGGCTTGCCAATCGCATGTCCCACCTACCAAACCAACTCTCTGGCGGCCAGCGGCAACGCGTTGCGATTGCGCGCGCCCTGAGTGGCGAGCCGGCCGTATTGCTCGCCGACGAACCCACCGGAAACCTTGATAGCGCAACGAGCGCCGATATCATGGCGTTATTCGATACCTTACATCGTGAGGGTCAGACCGTGATTGTTGTCACGCATCAGCCAGAAATCGCGCAGCACTGTCAGCGTGTGATTGGCCTTTCGGACGGAAAAATTCGGGCCGATTCGCGGACTGCTGATGGTGCAAACACCGCGTAGATATTAGACTTTTGGCCGACTTCGCGCCTTGAGCGCGATCGGCGGTGAGGTTGCACCGGGGACGACAGCGCAATTTGGCGCGCTGATTCGGTCAGAGCGCGTGCGCTACGAAAAGCTCATTCGGGATGCGAATATCAAGCCGGATTAAGCTTATCCGGGGCCCGAAGCGGGCTTCTGAAACACCAGCACCTGATAGCGCACCATACCGAGGCGGCTCACGAATTGCAGGCCGCGCGTGGCGAAATCGCCCTTTGTTTCGGGCTTGCCGCGCATACGCGCTTCGAGGGCGTGCAAAAACGCGTAGGTGGGAATGGTGTTGGCGGTGATGTCTTTTTGCAGCGTAAACGCGAAGCCTGAATCGCGCGCAAGCTTGCGATATTCGCCAATGGTCGCAATCTGGCATTGGCCGAAAAACTTTCGTAGCGCTTTTGAGCGCGCACCGATTCGGGCAAACGGCGCGTACCAGGCCGCTGGCGGCAAATCCGATAGAGCCAAATAGCCGCCCGGCTTTAGCACCCGAAACGCCTCCGCAAAAAACTGGCTGCGGCTTGGAAAATGAAAGATGCACTCCACGGCCAGCACCCGATCAAAGGCCGCGTCTGCAATCGGCAGCTGGCACGCGTCGCCGACCTTAAATTCAATTTTGTTACTGGCGAGCGCACTCACTTTTTGGCGGGCACGTTCAACCTGACGTGCATCGATATTGACCCCCACCAAATTGAGACCCGTAAAGTTTTCGTTCAGGCTCGCCACCGTGCCGCCAAAGCCGCAGCCCACATCGAGAATATGCTGACCATTCTCGATCTGTGCGGCACCATACACCTGTTGGCTTAGCGCTTCGGCGGCACGTGCGTAGTCTTCGGCGCTTTGATCGGCTTTGGATGGATCTGGCCAATAGCCCCAGTGGACGTGGCGGCCAAAGGCTAATTCGACGGCGGGGTTTTTTGCTTCTAGTTCGCGCAGCACAAAATCGAAATAGGGAAGATCGACACTCATTAAGTCTCGACAGCGGCGGTGCGACCGACCAGCTTCAAACGCGAATGATTATCGCGCAGCCATTCTTCCATCCGCGCGCGATTGTCACGCTGCCACGGGTGAAAGCTTGGGCTCAGGTAATGCAGCACCGCCCCTAGCGTGTAGCGCGCGGGGCCGAGCAGCATCGTGAGCGCGAATTTTGTGGGCTCTTTGTTAACGGCAGCCTTCGCTTCCAGATGCTTGTCGGTGCGGCGTAGGTAAAGGTAGCTACGCATAAAAAATAAAAAATTGAATCCCAGCAGCACGATGAGATAGCTTATTGCGCGCCGCAAATAGCCGCCGCCCGCCGCCTTGTAAAGATCAAAACAAACCGCCTTATGCTCGGTTTCTTCTGCCGCGTGCCAGCCCCAAAATAAGGCCATATCGGGCGAATTTTTGGTCCACTTTCCGGGGGCGCGCAAAAATTCCTCCGACATGATGGACGTGAGGTGCTCATAGGCACATACCGCCGCCATATTGGTCAACGGCGACAGATAACGGTAACCAAAACTTTTCCACCACAGTAGATTCGGCTCAACCACGTTTTTGAAACCCTGCCGCTCCAAGACCTCGTTAAAACGGCGGTGCTGCGCCGAATGCAGCGACTCTTGCACCACAAACTCGCGCACTTCTTTTTCAAGCGCTGGGTTGTTGGAAAGGTCGAGCGACTTTGCGAGATCGCGCGCGGTATCGCGAAAAAATTGCTCGCCCACCGGCAGCAACAACGAAAACGCATTGTAGGTGTGTGTGAGCGATACGCTGCCGCCGCACCAATAGCGCTCGAAGCCTTTCGACCAGTCGATATCGGGGATGCGCGCTTGCAAGGTGGCCGGCGCAGCGGCTCTGGGCGTGATGTGAGTTACCGAGGCGCGATCAGCGTGAGCGTGCTCAGGCTTTTTCGACCAGTCAGGATTGGGTACGCGCGCTTTTAGGGTAGCCATGGCGGTGTTTCTCGGGGTGGTGCGGTTTGCGGATGCCAGATCGGCATTAGCTTGATAAGGCTGGTCGGCACGGACGCAGCAAGCGCTGATTATATTTCGCAATTGGCCTTTTTTCAATAAATCGCGTCCGGTTGCGTTTCTAGGCTCCATCAATCAAACTTCAGGCGATTTTAGACGCAAGCGTCGCCGAGGGCCACACCACTGGTCATGTTTTATCGACACGCATTTATTTCACCCAAGGCCTTGAATGTCTTCTCTGTGGCAAAAGCTTAAATCTTCGGCGCTCCTTGCGGGTGTACTCGACATTCGCAACGTCCTCAAAGGGCGCGGCTATCGCACGGTGGCGGTGCCACGAATGCGAAACATGATTTGGGACATCATGGACGAAGCGCGCCGTAAGAACACCATGCACTTATCGTTTGATGCCGACGCGGTCGGCATGAATGTGCAAATCGCCAAGTACAGCGCGGCACTCGGGGCACCCGTCTCCATCACCACCTACCTCACCAAAGTGCTCGCGGACACCGTGGCGGACGATACGTCGATGCAGGCGTATCTTAGTTCGCGTAAAAAATTTATTCTTTTTGACGACGTAGATGTCTCCGTCATGATCGAGCGAAAGGTAGACGGGGCGAGGCTGCCCGTGCCGTTTGTGCTGCGCCGGGCCAATCAAAAATCGCTGGTCGAAATTGATGCCGCACTCAAGCAAGCTAAACGAAAACCGCTGCACGTGGGCTCGGGTCCGGTATCGGCATTGGAATCGCAGTTTTTTTCACTACCACGATTTATTCGCAAATTTTTTTGGTTTTTTATTCGCCGTGACCCTAGGCTATTCAAAGAAATCGCCGGCACCGTCGCCCTCACCTCGCTACCGTGGCATGTCGATGGCCGCGGCATTGGCTGGGGCATTTCGCCAATGACGCTAACCCTGGTGGTGGGTGCGACCTCGAAACAAGTGAAACTCGTGGATGGGTTAGCGGTTGAGCACGAGGTGCTTCAGCTGCATATTGAAGCCGACCACGATGTCATTGATGCCGCACCGATGGCGCGATTTGTCGTGCGATTTAAGGCGCGTTTGGTGGGCGGATTGGGGGAAGTGCCCTTACCGAACCCAGCGGCGGCGAGCAACGCGTAGGCTTCAATGTGCTGCGCGCAAAACAGCCAAACTCCGCGTCTTTATTAGACTTTGGGGTCATTGTCTGTGTGAATTTCATTAATGTCGCCCCGAAAAAAACGTGTCTTAGCGCATTCTGGTAGCGTAGCGCCTACAACATCAAAAGGAACGCCATGAAAACGATCCTCATCGCCAACCCCAAGGGCGGCGCGGGTAAGACAACACTGTCGACCAATCTCGCGGGCATGCTCGCCGCGCGTGGCGAGCGGGTTTGCTTGTGGGATTTAGACCGACAGAAATCGGCGCTACACTGGCTCTCCGAGCGCCCCGCGCACTTACCCGCTATTCAACGCCTCGATAGCGCGAGGGAAAAAGCGGATGACGGTTTTCTTGTACTCGATTCCCCCGCTGGCCTGCATGGCGAGAAGCTCACCGATTTACTCAAGCGTGTCGAAAAAGTGCTGGTGCCCATTGTGCCGTCAAGCTTCGATTTAGCGGCCACCTCGGCGTTTTTGAAAGAATTGGCGGATGTGAAAGCCGTTCGCAAAGGCCGCGCCTTTGTAGCGATTGTCGGCATGCGGGTCGATGCACGCACACGTGCGGCCGAAAAGCTCGATACATTTTTAGCACCCATTGAGTTGCCGGTCTTAACCCACCTGCGTGACACCCAAAACTACGTGACGGCGGCCTTTGAGGGCAAGTCAATTTTTGATATGGCGCCTTCAACCGTCGCGATAGACTTAGAACAATGGCAGCCGATTGCGCGCTGGTTGCGCGGCTAAGATTGCGCGCTGGTTGCGCGGCTAATTTTCTGCCACCCTCCTCACTCTACTTTTTTACACCACGCGGTGCCGCCATCATGAATACGCTTTCCGACTACGCCGCCGCCCTCGCGCAAAACCACGCTACATCAGAAGCGCTCACCCAAGATTGCTTGGCGCGCATTGCCGACCCAGCCGGTGAGGGGCAGCGTGCCTTTATCAAAGTCTATGCTGAGTCCGCTCTCGCTACGGCACGCGCGAGTGATGCTGCACGCAAAGCGGGGCGGGTGCGCTCGCCACTTGAGGGCATCCCGATTTCGATTAAAGATTTATTCGATATCGAGGGTGAGGTGACGCGCGCGGGCTCGATCATCGAAGCAAGCGCACCGCGAGCGGATGCCGATGCGCCTGCGATTGCGAGGCTGCGTGCGGCCGGTGCGATCTTGATTGGCCGCACCAATATGACGGAATTTGCCTACGGCGGGCATGGCATCAATCAACACTACGGCACGCCGGCCAACCCATGGGATCGCGCAACGGGGCGTATTCCGGGCGGCTCCACATCGGGGGGTGCTGTGAGCGTGACCGACGGCATGGCAGCGGCCACGATTGGCTCCGATACGGGCGGCTCAGTCAGGATTCCGGCGGCATTGTGCGGCATTACCGGCTTCAAGCCCACGCAGGCGCGGGTGCCGCTCGCGGGCGCATTCCCGCTTTCACCAACGCGCGATTCGATAGGCCCGCTGGGCGTTTCGGCGCGTTGCTGCATTTTGCTCGATCAGATTATGGCGGGGGAAACGGTTACCGATCTCACGCCTCTATCGCTACGCGGATTGAAACTCGGCGTGCCAAAAACAGTATTGCTCGATGGGCTGGCACCGGAAGTGGCCGCCGCCTTTGCGAGCACCTTGACGACACTCTCGAATGCGGGGGCCATCATTGCAGAATTCGATTTTCCGGTGTTGGCCGAAGAAGTAGAAGGTAGTCAGCGCGCGAATTTTTCGGCTGTTGAGGCCTATGCACTGCACCGTGAGCGTCTCAATAAACACCGTGATTTATTCGATCGAAATGTCGCGAAACGTTTGATGCTTGGAGCCAGCATGTTGGCGGCGGATTATTTTGATTTGGTGCAGCTAAGGAAGCATCTGATTGCCTCTGCAAACAAAGCCACCGCGCAATTCGATGCGCTTGTCGCCCCCACATTGCCGATCATCGCGCCGACATTTGCCGAAATGAAAACGGGGGACGCGCATTTTTTTCGCGTCAATGGCCTGCTGCTGCGAAATCCCGCCCCTTTCAACGTGCTCGATCGGCCCTGCTGGAGCCTACCGTGTCATCGCGTGGGCGAGGCACCGGTGGGGCTGATGGTGATTGGCGAGACGATGCAAGATAAGCGTCTGCAACAAATTGGCCTCGCCATTGAGGCCACACTGACGCGAAATTAAAAACCACGCTGCTTTTTTTGCCATTCTTTCGCGGCTTTTTCTTCGTCCGCCATTTTTTTCGCGGCCTGTTTTTTATCGTAGCCAATCGCCTTGGAAATAAACTCCCACCAGAGGAATAAGAGCCCGAACGGCAGCAATATCAACCACCACGACCACTTGGCGACGGGATCAACCTCAAGAAACTTGAGGATCAGCAAAATGACGGCAATAATGGCAAGTGGCATAGCGAACTCCCGCAGAAAATTGAATTAGCTAAAGTATATGACGAATCGACTCGCTCTCAGCACGTCCCCCTACCTTCAGCAGCACGCCGAAAATCCGGTCGATTGGCAGGAATGGGGGCCGCAAGCCTTGCAGCTTTCGCGCGACACCGGCAAGCCGATACTGCTTTCCATCGGCTACTCCGCCTGCCACTGGTGCCACGTGATGGCGCACGAATCGTTTGAAGACGACGAAACCGCGCGCATCATGAATGCGCTTTTCATCAATATCAAAGTGGATCGCGAAGAGCGCCCGGACATTGATCAGATTTACCAAACGGCTCACGCCATGCTTGCCGAGCGTTCCGGCGGCTGGCCGCTCACGATGTTTTTAGCGCCGGATACAACGCCTTTTTTTGGTGGCACGTATTTTCCGAAAACAGCACGTTATGGGCTCCCCGGCTTTCGCGATTTACTCACGCGGGTGTCCAATCATTACCAAGAAAAGCCACAAGAAATCGCTGAACAAAACGGCCGAATGCGCGCTGCCCTAGCGCAGCGCCATGAGTCCAAACCCCGCGCCGATATTGGCCTTACGGCCAACGCGCTCAACCGCGAACCGATTGATGCCGCACGCCAACTGATCGCACAAAGCTTTGATGCCCGCCTCGGTGGCTTTGGTCGCGCGCCGAAATTTCCGCATCCTGAGATGATGGAGTTTTGCTTGCGCCACTTTGCACAGTCCGGTGATGTTGATGCTCGCCACATGGCCTTATTCACGCTCGAAGCCATGTGTAAGGGCGGCATTTTCGATCAGCTCGGTGGTGGCTTTGCGCGCTACTCGGTTGACGCCGAGTGGGCGATTCCGCATTTTGAAAAAATGCTTTATGACAATGGCCCCTTGCTGCGTTTACTGGCAGAGGCATCCCTGATTGCCGAAAACCTCAAGCAGGGCGCGCACTTTCGGCACTCGATGGAGGCCACTGCCGCGTGGGTACTGCGTGAAATGCAATCGCCAGCGGGCGGCTATTACTCGACGCTTGACGCAGATTCTGAGGGCCACGAGGGCAAGTTTTACGTGTGGACCCCGGCAGAAGTGGAGCCCCTCTTAACGCCAGACGAATGGCGGGTGGCACGCGCGCACTGGGGCTTGGATCTTGCGGCTAATTTTGAAGATCACTTCTGGAATTTTTTCGTCGCCGCCCCGGTGGCCGAAGCGGATAGCGAAATGATCGAAACGGCCCGCGCAAAACTTTTTGCCGCCCGAAAATCACGCATCCACCCAGGGCGTGACGAGAAAATTCTCACCAGCTGGAATGCCCTCATGATTGAGGGCATGGCGCGCGCATCCCGCGTGGCAGGCCGCGCCGAATGGCTGCTTTCAGCTGAGCGGGCGCTCACATTTACCCGCGCCACCATGTGGGATAGCGCCCGACAGCGCCTCTACGCCACCCACAAAGACGGCAAAACCCACCTCAACGCCTACCTCGACGACTACGCCTATCTCATTAAAGCGATCTTAGAAATTTTGCAAGCGCGCTTTGAGTCGGACGATTTGGCCTTTGCCTGCGAATTGGCCGATGTATTGCTCGAACAATTTGAAGACAAGGAAAACGGTGGGTTTTTCTTCACCAGCCACGATCATGAGCAATTGATTCAGCGCCCGAAGCCCGGCTTTGATAACGCAACACCGTCCGGCAATGGCGTGGCAGCCTTGGCGCTCATCCGCCTCGCGCACGTGACCGGCGACACCCGCTACGCCGATGCTGCCGAACGCACGCTGACCTTTTTCGCCCAATCCATCGAAGACCACCCAAGCGGCCACGGCTCGCTCTTGATGGCGTTGGCGGAGTTTCTGACCCCGACAACCTTAGTCATTTTGAGCGGCAAAACTAACGATCTAGCCGCTTGGCAGGCGGCACTGAACCAACAATTTTTACCCACCACCGTAGCCCTCACCATCCCAAACGGCACGCCCCGCTTGCCGATCACGCTCGCCCGCCCGGCCACAACTGAAGTCAACGCCTATGTATGCCAAGGCGTTAGCTGTCTGGCACCACTTTCTGATCTGCACCGCTTGATGACAACCCTAAAGCCGCTTATAGTGCGCGGCGCACCATCAATTTAATGACCCCCTTTGGAGAATTGCTTGAAACCCTCACCTTCAACCACCCTCGCCACCTTGATTGCCGCAGCCGCTGTTTCGTTTGCTGGCAATGCACTTGCGCTCGACCCACTACACGCTAAATCTGGCTGCACTGGCTGCCATAAAGAAGACAAGAAGTTGGTGGGACCGTCTTACATAGATGTCGCCGAAAAATACCGCGCCGACTACAAAAAGGATGCCAAAGCGACCACCGCCAAGATCGTTAAAAAAGTAACTGAAGGTGGTGCCGGCGTATGGGGCCCCGTGCCAATGTCGCCCAATAGCCATTTGGCTGCGGCTGATATTGAAAAAATGGTCAAAGAGATTCTGGAAACGACGAAAAAGTAGTTTTTTGTCGAGAAAAAGCCCGCGCGAGCGGGCTTTTTTATTCGCTTTTTTATGTATCGCCTGAACCATTCGGGCGCTCTGCTATCATATTCACATGATGCGACTTCGATTAACCCGCTGGCTCATACTCTGCATGATGGCTTGGCTCCCGCTTTCCGGCGCCTTGGCGGCCGCCATGCCGATTGCGGCGTTGGCTGCCACTGTAGCTACCAGCGTGGCTGCCACAGAAATGGCCAGCGCCGATGTGCCGTCTGATGCATCCATCATGCCCTGCCACCAAGTGGCTACCGACGGATCATTAAACTGTACGCATTGCTTGCTCTGCCATATTGCCGGCGCGATTCTCCCGCCAACTCTACCGATCATCGCCGCCGCACCGCACCACGACTGCCCGCAGTCGATCGACGCGATTGCCTTCACGAGCTTTATTCCGGCGCTTCCCCAGCGCCCACCTGCACGCCTCCACGTTTAGCCTAGGACGGGTGCGCTCGGCGCGTCCGTGTGTTTTTTTGCTAACGGTTGGAGAAAAAAATGAAACAAGCCCCATTGCTTTTTGTGTTGGCGTTCGCCTTCTATGCCGCGCCAGTGCTGGTGTTCGGGCAATCGCCGGTGGCACCCCCTGCCGCCAAAGCGCTTGCCCCACCATCCGTATTTGAGCGCTACCAAAAATTTGCGCCCGATGAGCCGCTCACCGATTGGCGCAAAGCCAATGACACGGTGCGCGAAATCGGCGGCTGGCGGGTGTATTTGAAAGAGTCTATGCGCGCAAACGAAGCGCGTGAAATGGCAACGGCGGCGGCAACGGCGGCGGCGACGGCGACGGCGACGGCAGCAAAAGCTGAGGTGAAAAAATGAAGCGCGCCACGTTATTTTTAGCGCTCACCACCGTGCTGCTTGGTGGGTGTGCCAGCACCGCAATGAAGCAAAACGCCGCATTCGTAGACGATTTTGCCAAGCAAAAAGTGGGTGCCTCGGCAACGCTACGCAGCAATGCAGCCGATAGTGCGGCTTCGCGCGCGATGGCCGAAACCTTACTCGCGCAACCGTTATCGCAAGACGATGCAGTCCGCGTTGCGCTGGCGGTGAGCCCACAGTTTCAGGCGATGTTGGCGGATGGTGCGGTGATGTCGGCCGCCGCCACACAAGCAGGCCGGGTATCAAATCCGCTCTTCACGTTTGAACGTTTAGTGCGACGCGACCACGGCGAGATCGACCTGGACCTGGGGCGAATACTCTCGGTTTCGTTAATCGACATCATCACGCTGCCGTCACGCCTAAAAGTGGCCGATTCGATGCAGAGCGAGGCGCGTCTTCGCGCGGCGGCTGGCGTTGTCGAAACGGCTGCAAACGCCCGCCAGGCGTGGGTTTTGGCGGTTGCAGCACAGCAATCGTTGACCTACTTTGAGCGCGTGATGGAGGCCGCCGAAGCCAGTGCTGAGCTCGCGCGCCGCATGTATCAGGGTGGCAATTTCAGTAAGCTGCAACGCGCGCGCCAGCAGGCTTTTTACGCGGACGCGATTGCTCAACTCGCACGTGCAAAGCAGACCACGGTGGCAACGCGTGAGTCACTCATTCGCACGCTGGGGCTCGATAACGCATTGGCCGCAAAACTCATCTTGCCCGCGCGATTGCCCGATCTACCAACGCGTGGGAAAACCGAAGCCATGGTGGCGCAAGCGGCACTTGAGCAACGCTTGGATGTGCAAATGGCGCGCGCGGAGCTGAGTACCCTCGCCGCGAAATCGGGGCTTGGTGTCGCGAGTAGCTACGTGAACGCGTTTCACGTAGCCGGTATCAACAACAGCGAAACCGGCAAACCCCCGCAGCGCGGCTACGAGCTTGAGCTTGCGCTACCGATTTTTGATTGGGGGGATGCGAAACGCGCGGGTGCCAAAGCGCAATACCTAGCCGCGATGCAACGCGCCGCCCAAACCGCAATCAACGCCGATTCAAGCACCCGCGAACACTACGCCGCCTGGCGCGCGACCTACGATATCGCCAAGCACTATCGTCTCGAAGTGATGCCGGTACGCAAAGTGATTGCCGACGAAGTGCTACTCAAATACAACGGAATGCTATCGGGCGTATTCGATTTACTAGCCGAAACCCGCGCGCAGATTGGCAGCGTGATGTTGACCATTGATGCGGAACGCGATTTTTGGCTGGCCGATGCGGCCTTGCAGGCCACGCTATTGGGGAAGCCCGTGGCGGGGGTGGCGATGGGGGCGGTGGCTGAGGTGGGTGGTGGTGGTGGCGCTGGGCATTAGACGCTGCATTGCGCGATCACGCCACGAAGTGTGCTCTGTGCCAGGCACTTCCTCCTTTGAAAAAGGAGGAAGTGCCACACGCAGAACACACTTCGTTGATGCAAAACAAAATTTGAAAAGCTGCAAAATTTTTCCGAAAGATTCCAATGACCAATAGACGACAATTCCTCGCTACCGCTGGTGTCCTAGCCTCTGCCGCCGCTGTGAGCCGCGCGGCAATGGGGGCTGTGCCGGAAGCGCCCACCACCACGAGTGCCGCGATGGCAGCCCCGCTCTACCCCACCGCCGGCTTGCCCTACAACCCAGTCGTGACACTCAACGGCTGGACGCTGCCGTTTCGCATGAAAAACGGCTGGAAAGAATTTCACTTAGTTGCCGAGCCCGTCGTGCGCGAGATCGCACCCGGCATGAAGGCGCGCCTCTGGGGCTACAACGGCCAATCACCGGGGCCCACGGTGGAGGTGGTGGAGGGCGACAAGGTTAGATTATTTGTGACCAATAAATTGCCCGAGCACACCACCATTCACTGGCACGGCCAGCGGCTGCCAAACGGCATGGATGGCGCAGGTGGCCTCACGCAGCCGCACATCAAGCCCGGCCAAACCTATGTGTATGAATTTGAAGCGCGCCGCCCCGGCACCTTCATGTATCACCCCCACGCGGACGACATGGTGCAGATCGCCATGGGCATGATGGGCATGTGGGTCACGCATCCGAAAGCGCCAAAATCAACGCCGCATTACCAAGATTGTGATCGCGATTTTTGTTTCCTGCTCAACGCCTACGATGTCGAGCCGGGCAGCGCGGTGCCAAAGGTGAATACCATGCTCGATTTTAATTTATGGACGTGGAATTCGCGCGCCTTCCCCGGCATTGATCCACTCGCGGTGCGCTTGGGGGACCGCGTGCGGATTCGCATTGGGAACTTAACGATGACGAACCATCCGATTCATTTGCATGGTCACGAATTTGTCGTGACCGGCACCGATGGCGGCTACGTGCCGTCCGGCGCGCGATGGCCAGAAGTGACGACTGACGTGGCCGTTGGGCAAATGCGCGCGCTTGAATTTGTGGCGACCGAGCCCGGCGATTGGGCGTTTCATTGCCATAAATCGCACCACACCATGAACGCGATGGGCCACGACGTGCCCACCATGATCGGGGTCGACCATCGCCACGTGGTGAGCAAAATCACCAAGCTTATTCCCGACTACATGGTGATGGGCGAGCGCGGCATGGCGGATATGGCCGAGATGGAAATGCAGCTCCCTGAAAACACGCTACCAATGATGACCGGTGCCGGGCAGTTTGGCGCAATTGAAATGGGCGGCATGTTTAGCGTGGTGAAGGTGCGCGCTGATCTGGCGAAGGACGATTACAAAGACCCCGGCGATTATAAATTCCCGAAAAGTTCGGTCGCCTACGAGTGGACAGGCGAATCCATGAACCCGATCACCGCCCCCACCTCACGCGCCGGTGAAATTGATGCCGCCACGGGCAAAGCCAAAGCATTTCGTGAGACCACGGT
>JAYVGG010000046.1:0-4688 GCA_043772475.1 Burkholderiales bacterium | reverse complement strand
TTGGCCACCGTCAGCGTGCCCGCAACAACATCGGAATGTCCGTTCAAATACTTGGTCGCCGCGTGCATGACGATATCGGCACCAAGCGCAATGGGCTGCGTCAGTACCGGGGTGGCGACTGTTGAATCGACTGCAACAAGCGCGCCTGCCGCATGGGCAATCTCGCACGTCGCCGCAATATCGGTAATGCTCCACACCGGATTTGCGGGCGATTCAATCCACACGAGCTTGGTTTGGCCGGGCTTGATGGCGGCACGAAGTGCAGCCAGATCAGTGGCGTCCACAAACTCCACCACCAAGCCCCAGCGCGTCGCAAACGTCTTTAGCCAATTACGCAGTGACCAGTACATGAGCTTCGGCGCGATCACATGGTCGCCTGGGCTCAGCGCTAAAAACACGGCGGTGGCGGCGGCCATGCCGGATGCGAAGAGCAACGTCTGGTGGCCGCCTTCGAGCGCGTTTAGCACCGCCTCGGGCTGATCGAACGTTGGGTTTTGATCGCGCGCATAGACGCGGCCCGAGCGATATTGATTATCTTCATCGCGAATGTAGGTAGTCGAGGTGTGAATCGGAGCCACGATCTCGCGGTTTTTTTCGCCCACCCAGCCTAAGGCTTGGGCGGCAATGGATTCGGGTGATTTCATTTTTTATCCGTCACGTGAATGAGCGGCCTATCCAAGAAATTGACGGTAAGCCCACGTGAGCGCATCCAATCCGCCACCGCAAAGCCGGTCGCGCGCGGCCATGGGCGAAGCTCTTCTGGCTGATAGCGTTTGACCTCGGCAAGTTCAGGTGAGAGTTTTATCTCACCCGTACAAACCGCGTGATAGCACAGCATGATTTCGTTTTTCTTTTCAAAAATATAGTTGCCAATGATGTTGGTCTCGATCACATCAAGATTGGTTTCTTCTTTGACTTCACGCGCCACACCCTTGATCGGGTCTTCCGATTTTTCGAGAAAGCCCGTCACCAAGGCGAAGTACCCTTGCGGCCAGCCTGTGCCACGCGCGAGCACGATACTGCCCTCGTGCTCAACCAGCACACCCACAGCCGGGATTGGGTTGTCGTAGTGAATAAAGCCACACGCATCATCTGGGCAGGCATGGCGCTGCTGCGGGCCGCCATCGTCGGCGATTTCACGCGTGATGAGCGCTTTGGTGCATTGGGGGCAGTAGGCGTAGGGCATGAGGTTTCGCGTCCATCGTGAGCAGGTGAATCATCCCGCACCCCCTTCCCATCCTTCCCCCGCGAGCGGAGGAAGGCGTGCCTTGCGTAGAGGTGTGGAGAAGTTTAGTCTTTCAATGATGAAAAGCCTGACCGGTATTGGCTTTCCATGCAGTTGCCGTTTTTTACGCCGAATAATTCCCCGGAAAAAACCTTCGCTCAATCAACTCAATAAAAATATGAATTACCTTGATGTGCAGCTCCTGCACGCGATCAGCAAAGCCGCTCGTACCTAGCGTGACCACATCCACATCGGCCAATTTACCAAGCGCGCTGTCGGCCTTGCCGGTGAGTGTGATGACCTTGATGCCGTGGGCACGCGCGTACTCGGCGGCTTTGATCACATTGGCACTTTTGCCGCTGGTGCTGATGCCGAGTAGCACGTCGCCTGTGCGCGCATGGGCTTCGAGATAGCGCGAAAAAATATGTTCGAAGCCGTAGTCGTTACCCACGCAAGAAATATGCGATGGGTCGGAAATTGAGACGGCAGGAAGTGCTTTACGGTCATCACGATAGCGGCCTGATAGCTCCTCCGCAAAATGCATGGCATCACACATGCTGCCGCCATTGCCACAGGAAAAAATTCGCCCGCCCTCTTCGATGGCGTCACCCATCAAACGAGCCGCGTCACCAATCGCACGCTGTGCGCTGGCCGATGCAATCAGCCCCGCGAGCGCCGCCTCAGATTGCCGCAGGTTGGCGAGAATGATGTCCAACATCAAGCACGCTCACCCACAAAGCCCGCAACACTCGCGAGTGCCGCCACGAGCCCGGCGGGGTTGGTGCCGCCCGCCATCGCCATATCGGGCTTACCGCCGCCCTTGCCGCCGACTTGTTGTGCCACGTGGTTGACGACTTCACCGGCCTTAAATTTACCAATCAAATCTGCCGTCACGCCCGCTGCGATTTGTACCTTATCGCCCTCCACCACCGCGAGTACGATCACGCCAGATTTCAATTTCGCTTTGACTTGATCCATTGTTTCGCGCAGCGCCTTGGCATCCACCCCGTCGAGTTTTGCGGCGAGTACATTCACGCCCTTCACCACCGCCACACCGCTTAAAAGCTCATCGCCTTGCGAAGCGGCGAGCTTTGATTTCATCGTGCCGAGTTGTTTTTCGAGCGTCTTCACGTGTTCAAGCGTGTGAGTAATCTTCGCTTCGAGCTCACTTGGCTGCGCCTTCAATAAACCTGCCGCCGACTCCAGCGAGCGGCTCATCGCCTGCACATAATCAAACGCGACAGACCCCGCGACAGCCTCAACACGCCGCACACCCGCCGCCACACCGCCTTCGGAAACAATCTTGAACAAGCCAATATCGCCCGTGCGCGCCACGTGCGTGCCCCCGCAAAGCTCTTTCGACGAGCCGATCTCAAGCACGCGTACTTCATCACCGTATTTCTCACCAAAGAGCATCATGGCACCGGTTTTTTGCGCGGCTTCAATGCCCATCACGTTCGCGCTAGTCGATTCATTTTTTAACGTCTCCGCGTTCACGAGGGCTTCAACACGCGCGATTTCCTCGCCCGTCATCGGCGCATTGTGCGCGAAGTCGAAACGCGTTTTATCGGCATCGACCAGCGAGCCTTTTTGCGCCACATGGCTACCCAATACCTCGCGTAGCGCCTTGTGCATGAGATGCGTGACTGAATGATGCCGCTCGGTACGCGCGCGTACTTGCAGATTCACGCTCGCCTTCACGCTGTCGCCTACCTTGAGCGTGCCCGTCGCAATCGTGCCGTGGTGACCAAACACATCGGCCTGCACTTTTACGGTGTCACTCACGTCAAACGTGGCGCCACCACTCGCGAGCACACCCACGTCACCTACCTGCCCGCCAGACTCTGCGTAGAACGGGGTTTTATCGAGCACGACCACACCGGCTTCACCGGGTTTTAGCTCTTTTACGGCGGCACCACCTCGATAAAGCGCCAATACACTGCCGGTTGCTTCCCGTGTTTCATAGCCTTTGAAATCGGTCTTGGCACCGTCGTAAACTAATTTTTCGCGTGCCGTAAATTTACCGGCACCACGTGAGCGCTCTTGCTGCTCGGCCATCGCTTTATCAAAGCCCGCCATATCGACTTCAAAGCCCCGCTCGCGGCCAATATCAGCGGTGAGATCAACCGGAAAACCAAACGTATCGTAGAGCTTAAACGCGGTCTCGCCAGGCAAAACAACAGGCAGGTTGCGGAAAGTTATTGGTTCGCTTCCTGTTGGGGAATCCGAGATAAGAATGGTGCCATCGGCCAGTTGTGCTTGCTTTGCATATTCGATTCCATCGATCCTAACCAAAGTAAACCAATGTTGAAGGCTGTTGTTTGCGTCAACAAGCGTTCTCCTAAAGCTGCCAGAAGCTGTAGGGCCAAGCTCCCATCCTTCCGCCTTAGCCACAGCTGAAATTGCAGCGCGACTAGCACTTTCTTCGAGCACAAGCATGCCGTTTTCAAGCGTTTCACCGAAGCGCTCTTCTTCTTGCTTCAATACCGCCTTCACGCGCTCTTTATGCTGCGCGATTTCAGGGTACGCGTCTCCCATCACGGCGGCGAGATCGTCAACTAGTTTATAAAAAAATGCATTTTTCTGACCCAGCTTGTAGCCATGGCGCATCGCGCGCCGCGCCACCCGGCGCAGCACATAGCCGCGCCCGGCGTTTTCAGGGATCACGCCATCGCAGACGATAAATCCGCAGGCGCGAATGTGATCCGCAATCACGCGCAGGCTCGGGTTCAAAATATCGGTACAGCCGGTTTCACGCATAGCACCCTTGATGAGCGCTTGGAATAAATCAATTTCGTAATTGGCGTGAACGTGTTGCAGTACGGCGCTCAAGCGCTCTAAGCCCATGCCGGTGTCAACGGATGGCTTTGGCAGCGGCACCATCGGGCCATCTTTGACCTCGCGGTTGTACTGCATGAAAACAAGATTCCAGATTTCGATATACCGGTCGCCATCTTCCGTTGGGCTACCGGGTGGGCCGCCCGCAATATGCGCGCCGTGGTCGTAGAAAAGCTCCGTACAAGGTCCGCAGGGGCCCGTGTCGCCCATCATCCAAAAATTATCTGATGCGTATTTGCCGCCTTTGTTGTCGCCAATTCGCACGATGCGCTCTCGCGGCACCTTGATCTCGTTCGCCCAAATATCGTAGGCTTCGTTGTCGTCCGCGTACACCGTTACCCAGAGTTTTTCGGGTGGCAGTTTGTACACGACCGTGAGTAATTCCCACGCGTATTGAATTGCATCGCGCTTGAAATAATCGCCAAAGCTAAAGTTGCCGAGCATCTCAAAAAACGTGTGGTGGCGCGCGGTGTAACCGACGTTTTCGAGATCGTTATGCTTGCCACCGGCGCGCACGCAGCGCTGGGCGGTCACCGCACGCACGTAGTCGCGCTTTTCGTAGCCTAGAAATACGTCTTTGAATTGGTTCATCCCCGCGTTGGCAAATAGCAGCGTCGGGTCATCG
>JAYVGG010000045.1:0-29708 GCA_043772475.1 Burkholderiales bacterium | reverse complement strand
ACGGAATACTGGGCTGATCTACTTTATCGTGTGGACAACGCACCAGGCTTTAGCGAGAAACTTATTTTGGATGCGTACCGCCTGCGGCTCGCGGCCGGGGCGCTCACCAAGTCGAACCAGTATTTTGAAATGGCGAGTATTTTATCGGCCGCCGCTTTTCCGGCTGAGGCGCAACAGGTGATCGACAAGGGTGTTGCCGCCGGGCTTTGGGGTGGCGGGGCTGAGAGCGCACGCGCGCAGAAGCTGCGCGAAACGGTGGCGCGCGATCTCAAAGACGAACAAGCGCGCGGTCATTCGACACCGCCCAAGACGGCCATCGCCTACATGAATAACGGCATGGACCAAGTAGTGAAAGGCGATGCAGCCAAAGGCCTCGCGCTGATGGAGCAAGCGATCACGCTGCCCGATCAGAAGCGCCCTGACGAAGCGAAGCTCAGGCTCGGCATTGCCTACGTGGCCGCAGGCAACAACGCGCGCGCAGAAGAAATTTTCAAAACCGTGCGCGGTGGCGAGGGGCTCAGTGAATTAGCGCGTGCTTGGATGTTATTCGCGCAGCGCGGGGGGAAGTAGCCCGCGACTGGTTTAGCACGCGTTTGCGGATCCTCACCTAAAGCAGGCGCGGCGCAATAAGTGTATCCTTACTAAATTCCTAATCGTAAGGAGTTACAAATGAGCATCGCCGCCACATTGACTAGCAAAGGCCAAACCACGATCCCCAAAGAAGTCCGCGATGGGCTTGGCGTGAAAGTTGGCGATCAGCTCACGTTTACGCTCATGCCTGATCGCACGGTTGTGATGCGCTTAAAGGCGAGAAGTATTTTGTCGCTCGCCGGTTCGCTGGCAAAAAAAAGCCGCAAACGCGTTGCGGTTAAAGCGCTCTCGCGCTAATGCTTGGCCTTGATACCAATGTGCTGGTGCGTTTTTTGGTGCGCGATGATGAATTGCAGTTCACGCGCGCGCAGAATCGAATCAAGCGAGAAGTCGCCGCTGGCGGGCGTGTCTTTGTGAGCTTGATGGTGCTCTTGGAAACAGAGTGGGTTCTGCGGAGCCGCTACGCACTAACAAAAGCCGAGCTGCTCGGCACATTTTCTACTTTGCTCGAAGCGCGTGAATTAGAAATCGAAGACGAACACGCGCTGGAGGAAGCGTTGGTGACGTGGAAAAGTGCCAACGTAGAATTTGCTGACTGCCTGATCGGCGCGCGCAATCGTCGTCTGGGGTGTCGGGTCACCGTCACGTTTGACACGGGCGCTGCGAAGCTTGCAACGTTTACGTCCGTTTAAGTAGGTTTGACACCGTTGTAATTCTCTGCCATTACGGCGCCGCCCCATGCTCATCATCCCCCTCTCCCAAAAACTCACCTTCAAAACCTTCCCCTTCATGACGGCACTCTTGCTTGTCGTGAATGTGTTTGTTTATCTCGCCCTACAACTGCCTGACGCTAGAGTCAGCGCGCGCTTTGCCGAGGCGTATGTAGAGAGTGGGGTGGCGAAAGACGAGCTACCGGTGTATTCGGCGTGGCTTGCCGATGGCGGGAAGCTCACGAGAAAACCACCCGCGCTGACGCTTAACGACCCGCGCGACGTTGCCCAAGGCGGGCTCGCGATTCAGCACGATCGGGCGTTTCACCGCGACCTCCCTCGCCTCATGAATAAAACGCTAGCGCCCGATGCGCTGCAAAAATGGGAGACTAAGCGCGTCGAGCTTGATGCGATCTGGCGTAAAAATTTTACGGAGCGCTATCTGTTTGTACCGGCGCTCGCGAAGGTTGAAACTTTTTTCACACACATGTTTATGCATGGCGATTTCGGCCATTTGTTTGGCAATATGGTGATGCTGATTTTGATTGGCTTACTCGTCGAGCCCGCCGTGGGTGCGCTACGCACTTTCGCCATTTACATCATCGGCGGCCTGGGCTCGGTGGCGCTAGATTTAGTATTTTCGTCGGGGAGTTTTATCGGCACGCTCGGCGCATCGGGCGCTATTGCGGCCCTCATGGGTGCTACGGCGGTGCTTTATGGGTTTCGCAAGGTTCGGTTTTTTTATCACTTCTTGTTTTATTTTGATTTCATTACGCTGCCCGCGATTGTGGTTTTACCGCTGTGGGTTGGCAATGAGCTTTGGCAGTGGGTGCATTTTCGGCACGTGAGTAATGTGGCCTATCTCGCGCACGTGGGTGGGCTTATTGCCGGTGCACTGCTCGCGTTAGCGCTGCGTAAAAAAGCGGCGGCGCAATTTGAATCGTCTGGCGTGCCTTCGCTGGAAGTGAAAGAAGACATCGCCAAGCGCGAAGCGCGCGCGGAGGACGCGTTCAAAAAAATGCAGTGGGATGCGGCCGGGCGCGAGTTCGATCAGCTCTTAACACTTGAGCCCCATAACATCAACTACGCCAAGAAGCTTTACACGGCCTCACGTGCGAGCCCAGCATCGGCGCGCTACCACCGAGGTGCCACAGCGCTGATGCAGCTTTCGGCAAAAATGGGGGCGAGCGGGCAGCTTACCGAGACCGTGATTGCGTATCGCAAAGCCGCGCAGCCCTTGCCGCAATGGCGCCCTGAAGATATGGCGCGTTACGCCAAAGCGCTCGCCAAGGCCAACGACGTGAGTACGGCGAAGCTACTCGCCGACGACCTACTGCGCGTGCCTGCAAACGCCGCCGCCGACCTTGCCGATGTGTTGCTCACGGTGGCACTCGCCTTCCATCGCCAGCGCGGTGATGGCGCAAGCGAGGCCTTGCATTACTTGGCGTTACTTGAGGCGCGCTTTCCAGCGTCCGAGCAATCGGTTCTCGCCCGTAGGCTGATTACGGCTTAGGTGCGCGCGCGGCTTCCATGGCGGCACGCGTTTTCTCAATCACGCTTAAATAGACCTTGCCCTCAGCCGCAGGGGGCGAGTCGGGGAAGCGCAAAATCAACGCACGCAAAATATCAATTGCTTGCTTCTCGTCATTCTTATGCTCAGCCAATATCTTTGCACCGAGCAAAAACACGGCGGGCACATCGGCGTGGTTCGGATGTTTTTTGGGGAAGCCGCCAAGTAGCGCCAAGGCGAACGCAGCATTGCGGCGCTTTACGGCAATCTCGGCCAGCGGCAGAACCAGCGCTGCATACGGCAGCGAAAAATCAGCCTTGAGCGCGATTATTTTGAGCAACAAATCATAAGCAGGCTCAGCTTGTTTGGCATTCGCCAATAAGCCCAGCAGATGCTCGGCGTGCGGCAATGTTTTATCTGCCTCGCCCAGCGTGAGAAATAGCTTATGCAGCTTTTGATTTTTCGCGATGTCGTTACGCTCGTAGCGCATATCGTCTTGTAGCGCTGCAATCGCGCCGGCAATATCGCCCTCGGCTACCCGCTCGGCAATCGCGCGATCTACCGGGCTCATGTTGGGGTCGATTTTTTTTGTGGTGTCGTTTTCTTCAAACGATTTGTCGATCCCGTAGCCGAGCTTTTCATGATACTGATAGACCACATAGCCCATCATGTTGTACATGACCAGAAAAAAATACATCGAAATAAACGTGATGACCGGGTACTCGATGAAATCGGGAATGATGGGGCCAATTAAATTAAACACAATCACATCACCGCCCTGCAACAGCAGCAGAAAAAGTGTGAGCAACAAATACGGCAAGCCAATACTGCCCATGAGCGAAAACACGCGTAGCGGATTGAGCGCATCAAAGAGGCTATCTTCCATTGCAATAATCATCACGGCGGCGGGCAGCGTAAGAGAAACCCACAACCCAAACAAGATAGCCAGAACCGGGCCGACAGAGACCGCCAAGAAAAACAATAAGCCAAACGAAATCACCACGTAAACGGCTTGCTTCAGCGGGCGATTGTCGCCACTTTCTAGATGCAGGTCAGTGTTCTCAGTATGGATATTGCCGCGCGCGGTTTGTACCAGCACGGTCATCGCGTAGCGAAAAAACGCAAACCAGATTGCCACGTAAATCAATCGACCGAGCAGCGGTGCAACGTAAATAAGAATCGCGCCGAGCGAGAGGCAGCTAATGTAAATCATCGGGCCAAACTGAAATGGCCACGCAAAAAATTTTGGAATACGCGACCAAAAGGGCGCAATGGCGGGTGCGGCGCGGGATGTGTTCATTGGGATTATTGTGGTTTTAAGTCGTGCGTGCGTGGCACTATTTTAGACGCATTTTGAACACGAATGTGGCGCGCTCGCAAAAACACGAATGCTCTAAACCCAAATAACCGCGCGGTGTTTGGCCGTTTTTGTGAACGGATAATTGTCGTGCGCTACGACTCTTTCCAGTGCGGTGGATAGGTGTTCGCAAAGTAGGGCAAGGCTTCGATACGTTTCATCCAAGCGGCCGTTTTGGGTGACACCATGGCTAATAAATCATGGCCAGGCTTACGGCTATCGGCGCGGCCGAGAAACGCAAGATACGGGTAGAGCGTGAAATCGGCAGCCGAGAGTTGATCGCCGGCGAGAAAAGTTTTTTCGAGTGAACCTTCAATCACGGCGAGCTCTGCCGCCAGCATTTGTTTACCTTTGGCTATTTGGATCGCACTCTCCGCGGGCTCGCCTGACCCAAATAGCGCACCAAAAAGAAGGTTGTTAACGGGGCCCATATTCGAGAGCGCTTCCGCTGCCCGCCGCCTTGCGATTGCGCGCGCGGTCACGTCGCGTGGCCACAATGGCGCGCCACACTCCGGGTAGCGGTCTTCGAGGTACTCAATCATGGCGGCAGATTCGTACATCGCAAAACCATCATCGACTAAGGTGGGAACTTGTCCGCGTGGATTCAACGCGAGAAACGCGGCTGACTTTAATTCGCCACTATCAAAGTGGACGCGACGGGCTTCGTAGGGGAGTTTTTTGTGCTCGAGTGCGAGCCAGACTTTCCACGCGTAGGGGGAGCCTGAGCCAAAATAAAAGGTGATGGGGGTGGGCATAAATAAATCCTATAAAAATGTTGAAAACGCAGGTGTCGTGGCGCACGGGCAGCAAAATAAATTTCGCAATAACCCCAAAACACCGCGCCGCTATTGGCGTTTCGGGCTATAGCGCAATCAAATAAAAACGTGTTCGTCAATCAATTTGCCGCGAGCCGCCGTGCGAGCGCTTTGAATCCGCGCCCACTTGGGTGCAGCTCATCCATCCAGCAATCGTCTGCGATGGTGCCTGCGGTGCGAATAAATTTTGCATTCGGATTATTGCGTACGGTATTTTCCTGCCAATGGCCGAAGGTGTCGATGAGGGTAGCGACAACTTCGCGGCGAAAACCGGGCCGTTGCAGATTGCCGTCGTCGGGCACATGACAAGCATCCATGGGCACCTTCAGCCATTTGCCCCCGCCAATTTTGGTTTTGCCATTCGGTATCGCGTAGTCGTAATTGTGTAGCCTGACTTCTGCATTCGGCGCGCGTGCTGCAACCAATTTGCAGAGTGTGTCGATGTCGGCAAATATCTGCGTGAATAGACGCGTTAGTGCGGGGATGTCGAAGCACGCGGCGGGAAACGCGGCGGCGCTTGCGTCAGGCACGAGGATGGAGGCGAAATCATCAAAGCCCGCGAAATCATTTCCCCCGGCACTCAGGTACACACGCCTAAGCGTGCCTTGATTGTCGGTTAAGGATTGTTCAAACATCGGTAGGTGGCGCAAATCGCGATTGACCAACTCCGCCGCTTCGAGACCAGAGTCGCCCAAGATCAATATATTTTCGCCGCGATGGATGTTTTCTAGTTCCGGCGTGAGATTGGCGAAGGGATGCATCATCCATGAATCGCCATAGCAAAGTAGGTTTGCAGAGGCCAACTCGTTAGCGAGTTCGCCGGGGGACATAAAGCGTGGCATGGGAGGCTCCTCGTCAACGTTAGGGACGCGCGACACCGCACACAATGCGTTTGCGGCTAGAATAGTCTGCACAATACATCATCACGCAAAGAGAATCAGCATGTTAAAAAAACTCATTTTAGGTATCGCCATCAGCGGCGCGCTCGCCGCCAATTTGGTCTTCGCTCTCGGCACGGAATCCACACCCGAAACCGATGCCCTGAGCCCGCACTACATCGCCGGCAAAAGTGCGGTCGAGCTAAAAAACTGGGCGGTTGCCATCACAAGTTTTAAGAAAGTCATTGCAGCCGATGCGGGCAACGCCGACGCGCACAACTATCTCGGCTACGCGTACCGTCACGTGAACAAGATGGATGATTCATTCAAACACTACGGCATCGCACTCAAGCTCGACCCTAACCATCGCGGCGCGCATGAGTATGTGGGGCAGGCTTACTTGAAGATAAATAAATTAGACAAAGCGCAAGAGCACTTAGCCAGGCTCGAAAAAATTTGCGGATTAAAGTGCGAGGAGTATCAGGATTTGGCGAAGTCGGTTGCCGCATATCAGGCACCAAAAAAATAGCGCCTTGCCAAAACTCTAATAACGGCGCGGTGTTTGGGGCACTCTCGCACAGGCGTGTGAAGCGCGTAACATCCACGCATGAAAATCTCTGTTCTCGATCAATCACCCGCGTCTGCGGGTAAATCTCAACATCTCGCGATTCAAGAAAGCTTAGCGCTCGCGCGCCACTGCGAGCAGCTTGGTTACTACCGCTACTGGGTATCGGAGCATCACAATAGCGATAGCATCGTGGGGAGCGCGCCCGAAATTTTGATGGCCGCGATTGCGGCAACGACCTCGCGTATTCGCATCGGTAGTGCGGGCGTGATGCTGCCACATTACTCGGCGCTCAAGGTAGCGGAGCAATTTCGCGTGCTGGAAGCGCTCGCGCCGGGGCGCATTGATTTGGGGGTGGGGCGCGCGCCGGGCTCAGACCAGCGCACCGCCTACGCGCTGAACCCGCATCAAAACGCGGCTGAGGAATTCCCGCAGCAAGTGCTTGATTTGCAGGCGTGGGTGTCAGGCGAGCCCTTGCAAACTGGGCACGCGTTTGCGAGCATCAAGGCGCATCCGCAGGGTGTCACAAGCCCGGAAATGTGGATTCTCGGTAGCTCGAATTACGGCGCACAGCTTGCGGCGTATTTGGGTTTGCCCTACGCCTACGCGTATTTTTTTACTGAAGGGCGCGGCACCGAAGAGGCGCTGGCGCTTTATCGCAAGCTATACCGCCCGAGCGAGAAACACCCCACCCCACACGCCACGATTTGCGTGTGGGCGCTAGCGGCGGATACGGAAGAAGAAGCGCGGCAACACCTGATGACGCGCGAACATTGGCGGGTGGGCTTTGAGAAGGGGCTGCGAACACCGCTGCTCTCGCCAGCGGATGCCGCACTCGCGTTCACGCACTACGCGCCCGCTGAGCGCGCGACGGTTGCGGCGCTGCGCGCGAAGGCGATAGTGGGCAGCGCGGCGCAAGTGGCGGCGCGCTTAAAAGACTTGGCTGCGAAATTTTCGCTTGATGAGATTGTCATCAATACATGGACGCATGAGCCTTGCGCGCGTCAGCATTCGTATGCGCTGATTGCGAACGCGTTTGGGATCAGCGGGCAATCACTGCCACGCTGAAACCCTAATAACGACGCGCTGTTTGAGACAGTCGCGCTGGTGACTAAACGCCGAGCAGATCCACTTCAAACAACAACGTCGCATTCGGTGGAATCACCCCACCAGCACCACGTGCGCCATAGCCGAGTGCGGGGGGAATAACAAGACGACGTGTGCCGCCGACCTGCATCCCGGCCACCCCTTCGTCCCACCCCTGAATCACCTGCCCGCCGCCTAAAGAAAAGCGAAACGGTTGGCCACGGTCTTTGCTTGAATCAAATTTTGCGCCAGCGACACCGTTGGTATAAAGCCAGCCGGTGTAGTGCACTGAAACGTTGTTACCGGCAACGGCGGTAGCACCACTGCCTACGATGGTGTCTTCAAATTGCAGTCCGCTTGGGGTGGTGTTCATGTGGGTTCCTTGGTTGAATGATGAAAATTATCTGTGCGGATTGTAAAGACTTATTCGCACTCCGTCATTTCGCCTATCAAGGCCGCGCGGCTGAATGGCGATTTTGACATGATTGCAACATCGCGTAACCCGTCAAAAGCCACGTGGTTATTAGGGTTTGGGCGCACATGCCTAACGAAAATTGTTAACCAGATAGGGTCGCAATCTACGCGGATGAAGCAAGCTCCACCAAATCCCACCGGTTGCCATACAAATCTTCAAACACCGCCACCGTTCCATAAGGCTCCACCTTCGGCTCGCGAATAAAGTGAATGCCGAGCGACACCATGCGCCGATAGTCGCGCCAGAAATCATCGGTGGAAAGAAACAAGAACACGCGCCCACCGGCCTGATTGCCGATGAATGGCTCTTGTACAGGTGTGGATGCGCGCGCGAGCAGGATCGAGGTGCCGCGTGAGCCAGGAGGTGCCACCACCACCCAGCGTTTATCTTGCTCTGGCTGATAGCTGTCTTCGACGAGCGTGAAATTGAGCTTCTCAACGAAGAAGGCGATGGCCTCGTCGTAATCGCGGACGACGAGGGCGACGTGGATTAAGGATTGGTTCATTTGGGCTGTGACGCTGTCATACCCAGCGGCTTTGGCGACCAGTGACTAGCACCCCCAAAGAGCGCGCCGCACTGTCGGCAGTTTGCGCTGTCTTGGTAAAGCGGGCCCTCGCAATTGGGGCACGCGTGGGTGGGTGGGGTGCTGGGCTTGGCCTCAGCTGGCACGATGGGTCTTGCCGCTTCGCGCTTAGCTGGCCCTGCCCTGAGGCTCACGATGAACGCAATCACCAAGCCACCAACAAGAATGAATGGCGCGCTGACGTAAAGCAGCAGCAAGAAAAAATCAAACTGGGAAAAATCGCTGGCGTGGCCCATGGCGCGTTATCGCTTCTGATATTTATCGCTTCTGATATTTTTGTGCGATCACGGCTGCCATGATCGCGTCCGGCGGTGCGCCGTCTAGGCTTTTGCCATCGACATTGAGGCCGCAGAACGATGCGTATGCGGCGGTTTGCGCGGCACTTAAGCCCACGACGCGATGGATCAAATCGGCCCAGTCTGCAAAGCGCCGCGTATTACGCGCGCTCATGATTTGTGCGGCGACATCGGGCCCAATGCTAATCACACTCGCGAGCTCGGCTTCGGTTGCGGTGTTGACATTGACATTCGGTAGCTTAATCTCGAACGGACTATCAGCGGGCTTCGGCTCTTCGGCAGCTTTGCGCGCACGCGCTTCATCGGCACGCGCGCGTTGCTCGGCAGAGTCAGCAGCGCGCTTGGCAAGCGCCTCGGGTGTATTGGCCGCCTTCCATTTGGCGGCCTGCTCGTTCACGGCCACGTAAGATGCCTTGTCAATGCAATCGTAAATGCGATTGGTGTTGTAGCCGTCTTCCATCGCTTGGTTTCGCGCCATCGCGTTACCGAGGGGCGCGCCGTGGCAGGCGGCCTCGTACGCGGCTTGCGATTCGCTGGATTTTTTTGAGCAGGCGCTGGCGGTGAGGGCGAGGCAAACTGACGTGATTAAAACGGCAACAACACGGTGGGTAATCAAGACGGGCATGGGATTTTTTAAGAAGTATCGAAAACGCGACGCGTTGGGGTGAGTGGGGCTCGGTAAAAATCTTGGCGCGGCAATTTTAGCCCACAGGCACACACCCGCACGCGCACCCACGCGCACCCGCAAGACACGAACATTGACCGGCTTTGGCAGGGGGGTGATACTGGGTTTCGCGCCGTGGCAAAACATTTCCTTACCGGGAGACGTCGGCCACCGCGAGCCAAGCGGCACATTCGCCGTTCCGAAACGTGAATACTTCATAACAGGAAGGAATAATCATGTACGCAAAGCAGGCATTTCATCAACTCTGGCGGGCGGCATTAGCCGTGGCAATCTGCGCCCCGCTGACCAGTGGCATTATTTATGCGGCCTCGGATGACGGGGAAAGCAAGGGCAAGGGCAAGTCGAAATTCACCAACAACGCTTACATCGTGCAACTGGCCGAGCAACCGGTGACCGCTTATACCGGCGGCATCAAAGGCTACGCGGCGACCAAGCCCGGCAAAGGTCAGAAAGTTGACCCGAACTCGCCCAAGGTCACAAACTATGTGGGCTACCTAGCGTCAAGGCAGGATGCGGTTCTCGGCAGCGTCGGCGCGAGTAAAAAGCTCTACAACTACGGCTATGTATTCAATGGCTTCGCAGCTGAGCTCACCGAGGCGCAGGCGCAGAAACTCGCCGAGACACCGGGCGTGCTTGCGGTGAGTAAAGATGAAATCCGCGCCATGGATACGGCGACCACGCCCGCGTTCCTGGGGCTTAGCGGAAGCACCGGCTTCTGGAACCGAACCGGGGCGACAGGTGAAAATGTCATCATCGGTATTGTTGATAGTGGCGCGTGGCCGGAGCATCCCAGTTTTTCCGATCGCACAGGGGTCAACGGCAGTGGAACTCAGGGTGGAAAACTTTCGTATCATCAGATCCCCGGCTGGCATGGTCGCTGCGTTCCCGGTGACGCCTTCACCGGCACCGATTGCAATCACAAACTGATTGGCGCGCGCTATTACAACGCAGGCTTCGGCGGCAATGCGGGCATTGCAGCATCGTTCCCGTCCGATTTTATTTCGCCGCGTGATGCCGATGGCCATGGCACCCACACCGCCACAACAGCAGGCGGAAATGCGAATGTCGCCACGACGGGTGCCGCCGCCGCGTTTGGTAGCGTGAGTGGCATCGCACCGCGTGCCCGCATCGCCGTCTACAAGGTCTGCTGGGGCGGGGCCGACGGTGGCTGCGCGTCAACGGATAGCGTTGCGGCAATCGATCAAGCGGTTGCTGACGGCGTGGACGTGATCAACTTTTCAATCAGCGGCACCAGCACCAATTTCCGTGATCCGGTTGAGATCGCGTTTCTGTTCGCCGCCGATGCGGGCGTATTTGTCGCCGCCTCAGCGGGCAATAGCGGGCCAACAACCAGCACCGTGGCGCATCCTGGCCCGTGGCTAACGACCGTCGCCGCCGGCACGCACAGCCGTGATTTTGCTGGTGGGGTTACGCTGGGCAATGGCGCAACTTACAGCGGGTCATCACTTGCCACGGCGGTCAGCTCTCAAGCACTGATTGATTCCACCGCCGCCGGGCTCGCCGGTGCCAATGCAACCGCCGTCGCCTTGTGCTTCGCAGCCGTCGATAACGGTGGTGTCGCGGTGCTCGACCCAGCCAAGGTAGCGGGCAAAATTGTCGTTTGTGATCGCGGCATCACTGCGCGCGTCAACAAGAGCTTGGCGGTTCAGGAGGCCGGTGGTGTCGGCATGATCCTGCTTAACACCAGCCCCAGCTCGCTCAATGCTGACTTCCATGCCGTGCCCACGGTGCATGTGGCCGACAGCAGCCGCGCAGCCATCAAGGCGTATGCGGCGACGCCCGGTGCCACCGCATCGATTCAAGCAGCGACAATCGTCGCTACCGCACCTGCCCCGTTCACGGCGGCATTCTCGTCCCGCGGCCCCTTGCGCGCGGCAGGTGGCGATCTCTTAAAGCCGGACATCATCGCGCCCGGCCAGGATATTCTCGCGGGCGTTTCGCCTCCCGGCAATGGCGGCAAATTGTTCGACCTTTATAGTGGCACCTCGATGTCGAGCCCGCATATTGCCGGCATCGCCGCACTCTTCAAGGAGCTCAAACCAAGCTGGTCACCGATGGCAATCAAATCTGCACTGATGACGAGTGCAAGCGATGTGATCGACGGTGGCACCCCCGCGCCGAACACGAACCCCGTGCTGATCTTCCGCCAAGGTGCGGGGCATGTCGCGCCCAACAGCGCAACGGACCCCGGATTGGTCTTTGATGCGGGCTTCGACGACTGGCTGGGTTTTCTGTGCGGGACGCAATTGCCGGTTTCCTTTTGCACCAGCGCAGGCGTACCAGTACTCGACCCGAGCAATCTGAATACGGCATCCATCGCGATCGGCGATATGGCGGGCGTGCAGACGGTGACGCGCCGTGTGACCAACGTGGGCAGCAGTGCGGCCACTTACAACGCATCGGTTACCGGCATGGCGGGGTTCACCACTGTGATTAGCCCGCCTACACTGACGCTCGCCGCTGGTGAGACCAAGTCGTTCACTGTGACGTTTACGCGAACGACTGCTGCGCTCAATGCTTACACCGGCGGCCAGCTACGGTGGAGTGACGGCACGCGCACGGTACGCATCCCCATGGTCGTGCGCCCGGTAGCACTCGCGGCCCCCACACAGGTGAGCGCCTCCTACAGCGTGACCTTCGGCTATAGCGGCGCGTTCACCGCGACACCACGTGGTTTGGTCGCGGCGAGCAAGTCAAACGGTGCGGTGGCGACCGGCGGTCAGGTTGATTTTGTCGTCGCCATTCCGGCAGGGACCAGCTTGGCGCGCTTCTCGCTCTTTGATTTGGAAGTGAGTCAGGCGAGTGATCTCGATCTTGAGGTCTACAACGCGGCAGGAACGCTAGTTGGTGCCAGCGGTGGCGCCACCACGGCCGAAGATGTCAATCTGCTCAACCCCGTTGCGGGAAATTACACCGTGCGCGTCCTCGGATTCGCAGTCCCCGTGGGCTCGGCGAATTTCACGCTCTTCAATTGGGCGCTCGGCACCACCAGTGCGGGCAATATGACGGTGAGTGCGCCCGCATTGGCTTCGACCGGCACCACCGGTGCCATCACGCTGGGCTTCAGTGGCCTCACATCGGGCACAAAATACCTCGGCTCGGTGGCCTACGCGGGTGCCGCAGGCCTGCCCAACCCGACGGTTGTTAGGGTCGATCCGTAGCGATCACTGCGACGCACTTTGCAGTCGTTGGTATGCGCCTCGGGGGCTCACCCCGGGGCGTTTTTCTTGGTGGTGACGGCCTGCGTAGGGAACCTCAGCCCCCGTCTTCACGATGCCTGAATCTGGCGGATGAAGTATGAGCGATCCGACGCGCGCCACGAGTACGGAGGCGCACGTGAGGAACACCAAGTAGATTGCGCGGGCATCTCTTCGAATATTGCGTCGATACTGTCCGTGTCCATCGCAAGTTCAGTGCAATCCGCCGCCGCACAATCGGGGTTTTGTACGATGTAAGCCTTTGCACCATCGCGTGCTGTCACTGCCATCGCTGCATTTTTTTAGAAAATCTCACACCCTAAATCGGCCACAAAAAACACTAAGCTAATTTGTAGACACTGGACAATTGCGGATCTTGGCAATACCCGTACTTAGGTGTTCACTGAGATTGTTGTCGCAATCTGCGAAGCTATCCGCTGGGTAATCGGTGTGTAAAGATCGACATCTGTCTGCGGAGTGCGGATCGAGACTATGAGGCTGTAGCGCGCTGGTAAGTCGTAGCGATTTTGAGCTTGACGGGTGCGCCACCAACCTAAGGCTGGATAAACTGCAATGAAACCCAAGCGGGCCAACTCTGCGGCAGTGCCTAGCCAAACATCTTGATGGAGAGACCCTCGATGTCGTTGCTTCTCGCCAAGAATCCAGTTTGGGTCAGTCGAATCGGTAGGGTCTCCGTCATCTTCGCGTGCCGCAGCTGCGTTGACGCGTGCGACGAAGTCAGCAGTCGTAGCGTCTAGCGGTCGCTGCACCGCGAAACGAAGCCGGTGCGATGGATAATGAAACTTCGACGACACGCCTCGTGCAGAGGGGTTCGGTTCGATGAAATAGGAAAGTGTAATTCGCAGTTCTACGTTGGTATTTGGTGGAAGCGCCTCAAGCTGCTCTTTTGGCCAGGGCAAAGAATGTAAATTCATGTCACGGCTTACAACGCCTTTGCCCGTGACTTTTTTGTACGGGTGTACAAGATCTTCGACAACCAATGTGAGTGAGTTACCTGCACTCCAAAGCGCTTGATCAAGGTTTGGCACGCCCCATCCACAGTGACGAATCAAATCCACAAAGGCCGATTTTGTCGGATGATTATTGGCCACACCGTGCACACTACGCATTGCTCCCGTCCATTCGGCAGAGTGCACGAGCAATGCTCTTATCGTCTCGGGCCGGAAGGCTGGATAGGCGACCATCAGTTGCGCTGCCATGCGTGCGCCCAGTGCCGAAGCAGCGCTCGTCGCATTGGTAGTTGTGAACAATCGTTCAAAGGGCAGATTGTTTGTCGTCAGCAGCTGAAGGCTAGAAATTCCAATTGAACCTGTCGCATCTTTTCCCGTATTACCTCCTTCAAATACGACATCTGGTTTCAACGGCCACGCTGTGTTCCAGCCGCCAGAAGTGGTCGTGTAAGGACTTAAGCCGCCCGCTGGCGCAGTCGGCACGTAATGTCGCGCATCGGCTTCTGTAATAAGAACCTTATTTGTGTAGGCTCCTACGGTGATTGCGTTCCATGCCTGTCCCGGATCATGAATCTGATTGGTGGTCAGACTGGCGGGATAAGTGTTCCAAGCCAATACACTGTCAGTATTGCCAGCGCACAGCACGAATAAACGTGGAAATTGTCCGTCTCCGTCGTAGTCTGCAGCGAGCCTATCAACAGTGGCAGACCATGCCGATGGACGTCCACGGTCACGGTCATCATCTGAAGTCACCGCGGACGTGAATACACGTAAACGCGTCGGAGCCGCGATTTCTGGACGACTTACCGCCTCAGCAAAGAGATAACCATGATGCTTGGCGTCGCCTTCGTTTGCGCCTCGCTCTGGTGTGAGCTTCACCGATTCCAAGCGATGCCCAACCAAAATGGGCTCGTTTGACGCGAGGGTGTCCGTCAGATCACCGAAGGCCGCTAGCCCAGCAAGTCCCGATCCGTGATTAGCGCTATCGTTTGTTCCCCAAGCAGGATTCACCGTGTACAAGTCGTCACTGGAAATTAGCGACGCAAGCAACGGATGTCCACGATTAACACCCGAGTCCAAAAGACAAACGCGTGGCGTTGCGTCAGCATCAGGTGGCAGGTTCAATCTTGCAAGAGCATTGTCGGCCCACTCCTTCTGTTCAACCAGTGGCAGGTTGTCGAAGAACTCAGCCGTCTCCTTTGCGCGGCGGAGTTCAGCCACGCAGTTAAGAGCAGTAACTGATCGCGTGAGTTGTGACTCAGAACCGTACATAAGCAATACTGTGCGCTCGGGAAAGTTAATTTCGTGTTCGCTGACACGGCATTCAGCCAAAGTGGCCAACTTACGAAAATCCTCAACTACTTTGCCGCGTTGACTGCGTACTGGTAGCCAAACTTCCCACCAAAATGGCTCGTTCACATCTTTCGGCAGCAGGGCAAGCTCGTCAGTCCAAAGCGCTCGAAGTTCTGCGCTGCGAATCGAAGCAATCGCATTAAGCAATGCTCCGTGATCGAGCAAGTCGCCATTTTTATTCTTCTTTTCTGCGAGGTATTCCGCTATATATTTTTCAAAGTGTTTGAGCTTGCCATCGGGCACGAAAACGTTGGCAATAGTGACGTTACCGTCGGTGCTGACGCTCAACACTTCAATCTGTTGACTTGGGTCTTTACTGCGTTCGTTACCAAGGCTTTCGAAAGCAAGCGCCACGTCTGGTACACCAACGAATTGAATCTGTAGACCCAGACCGCTTTGCAAACCTTGCTCGGTTTGCGCTTGAACTGCCTGTTGAGCCACTGACTTTAGTGATTGCAACTGAGCCTGAAGAGCTGCGCCGTGCGTGGCGCGATTCTGTGGCGGCACATTTGACTTGTTACCGCCATTGGCCGGGTGTGCCGTAAAGGACGTAGCCTGAGATGTATTGCTCAGTACAAGGTGAGGCCGCTTATCGTTGACTTGTTCCGGCATGCTTTGGCGTGTGGTTATTATTGTTGGCCTGCTTTGTACTAATGAGGCGGCGATCCTCTAAAGCACGTCCAAGTTCAGCACGTTGTACTCTGGATTGGTCATGCATGATTGCATCCTTAATGGAGTCGTTCACGGCACGACAAATCTCGGCATAACTCAAACCCTCCGCCTGCCCAGCTAAGCCCTCTATTTTGAATGGCCGAGGCGCAAAAGTACCCAGACGCGATCTAATCAAATCAAGCGCCTGTTCCGGCGTAGGTAAATGGTATTCAATCACGTCATCAAAGCGCCGGAACAACGCATGGTCAAGAACTTCGGGATGGTTGGTGGCAGCGATGATTAAACTATTCGATTGGTCGTGCTCGATCATTTGCAGAAAGCTGTTCAGCACACGACGAATTTCGCCAACATCGTTAGCCGCGCCGCGCTGCGAACCAATGGCATCAAACTCATCGAAAAAATAAACACCCCGAAGGTCAGCAATGGCGTCGAAGACTTGCCTTAGCTTTGCTGCTGTCTCGCCCATGAACTTTGTAATCAGAGAATCGAGGCGTACTAAAAATAAAGGAATGCCTAATTCGCCCGCCAAGGCAGATGCCGTCATCGTCTTACCAGTACCGGGCGGGCCGACCAGCAAGAGCTTACGGCGCGGTGAAAGCCCATGCTCTTTTATTCGCGCCAGCAGACGTTGCTCTTTGATGATTCGTTGCAGTTGATTGGCTGCAATGTCGTCCAGCACCATGTCAATAAGCCTGCTCGCCGGGTAAGTAACGGTAAGCAAATTTGCAAGCTCGCCTCGCGGTTTTGTGGCACTACCAATCGCGACCAGCTTGCCGCTTGAGCCTTGTCCGACGCGCACTTTAGCGGCATCGATCAGGTCCCGTAATTCTTCAGCTAGTTTCCCATGTCCAAGCTTGGCTTCATGCGCAGCCACCTGCATCGCGACAGAAAAAAAATGTCCGTCATCGCGATTGATGTGCGACTTAATGAGTGCTTTAAGTTGATCTGAGCTTGCCACGAAGTAGTGAATCCTTGTCCTTGACAATTTACAATTTGTAGGTTGCCGAATCACATTGTGAATCAAAATTGGGCTAACAGACGATCAAATACTAAGAAATACTATAAATAAGCTTCACAACACAACTTTCACAGCCGATTTCCACGAACTACGCTCGGTTGCTCGAATCAACTCGTGAGTCGTGCAAAAAAAACGTGTCGAGGTCGAGTAGTTTTGCAGCCACAAACGCCGAAAGCAGCAGACCAGAACGCTCTCAGGCTGTTCCCGTACTTCTCCCCGTTTGGATGCGACTCCCTATCTGAATCCCCAACCACGCCATCGGCATATACGCGGCCACCAAATCAAGCGTGATAAACCAAGCGGGTGCAGGAATCATTACGCTCGCCGCAATGCCACCCATTAGCGTGATCGCCCCAACCGTCAACGCTAACGGCAGCTTATAGCTCGCCGCGAGCAAGTACGTGATGAGCGCGCCCGCGAACGCGTGCAGGGCGTGCGCCAAAAACGGTGCCACAAAATGGCGTGGCTCGAAAAGATGGATGCCCTTGGCTAAGCTGGCCGCGTTGTTGAAATCGACCCCCGCAGGCGGTGGGATGAGCATTGGGCCCACCATGATGATGGCCATATTGATGAACCCGCCGATGATGCAGCCAGCGATGAGAGCGAGGGCGTTGCACAGTAGCGTTGGCATCGGGTCTCCGGTCGATCAAAATAGGTGAGCACAGGCGGCGGTGCGGTGCGGGCAAAACCAACCTACCCCACCGTAACGCTCTATTCGCGCCGACTTTCATGCTCAAAGTCTACGCGAGCGGCAAGCTTAACCAGCGTATTAAATTAGCGACGCACGTTGTTCAAAAATTGATCAGTATGCCCGCCTTGACGCTACGGCCTGGCAGCGGTGCCAAGTTACGAATCGTGTCGATCGAAACGGCATTGAATGCCTTGCGGTCTGCCAAGTTAGCCCCCTTCAAAAACAAGGTGCCGCTGAGACGGCCAAATTGTATTCCATGCGTGGCAGCGACATTGAGCAACGTGTAGCCATTGGTCGCACCTAATGCGTCATCGAGCGAAGGACGATTTTGCTTAAACACTTTTTGCACCTCTAGCCTCGCGCCAAACGCGGCTTTTGTCCAGATGATGCCGCCCTTCAAGCGCATCGGCGCAACGCGTGGCAATGGGGAATGATTGGTTCGGTCGTCTGCCCTGACAAAATCGAGCTTGGCTTCGAAGTCGAGCGCGTAAGTCGGCGCGGCCAGCCGCCACTTGGCCTCTGCCTCTACACCGGATAGTCGTGCCGACACCGCTTTATATTGAAACTCCGGCAGCAATTCGGCCAGACAGCCCGACTCGACCGAGGTGCCGTCGCCGCAATTGCCAACACCATTGCCGACCCCGTTGCCATCAGAATCGCGATCTCGCCCGCTACGGCGTAGCAACATGAAATCGCGAAACTGTTGCACAAAAAAGCCGATGCGCGCCGACGACTGATCGCGCTTCCAACGCAATGCCCCCTCGATCGAGGCTGAGCGCTCTTTGTTGAATTGTGGATTGCCGCTTTCGTAAGCACCGGTCGCGCCGTGCGGGCCATCGGCGAAGAGCTCGTAAAACGTCGGCGCGCGCTCGGTGTAGGCGAGGCTACCGGTTAGCGCGGTGTGCGGGTCGAGCTTGTAGGTAGCACCGGCGGACGCACTGCTCATATTAAAGGCGCGTGTCGCCGCGCGGCCAAAGCGTGCCGCGCCGGTGTTGGCCGTGCCGTCAGATTGCACGCGACTTTTTTCCGCTCGAGCGCCGAGGGAAAAATCCCAAGCGCCGGTAGTCAACTCTTGCAGCCCAAACAAGGCCGCATTGCGTGTATGGGTTAACGGCACAAAGGCTTCTGCACCAAGGGCTGAAAATTCAAAGCTCTCGATCTGCACGCCTAAAACGCCCTGCACATCGCCGATGCTGTCATGACGGATTTCGAGGCGAAAATCACCGCCCTTGTTTTTGAATGTTGTCTGCGGGAAGCCCTCGTCGGTCTCGGTATGTTGGTAGTCGGACTGGCTGGCTTTTGCAAACACCCCTTTTATTGGCCCGCTCAGTTTGCCGAAGGCGGCTTCGACGGTACTGCGTTTTTGCTGCATGTCGATGCGTACTGTGGGAGCCGCCACGGTGCCGTACGCGCTCTGGGTTTGAGACTGTGCGGTGCCGATGTAACCATGGGCAAACTGATACGACGCACCGAGCGCGCCACCGCTAGATTCCGAGGCCGAATTTATAATCGGGCTGGGCGTGCCGGTGCCATCGGGAACGCGATAGTCTTTTGTTTCACGCCTAAAGCCATCGACGTGAACGGAAAAATTATTCTGCCCGGCCTCCAATACGGCCGAGGTGCCGCGCTCTTTTTCAGCGCCTCCACTGCGCATTTCTATCGCGCCACCCATGCCGTCGATCGCGCTACGCGGTACACGGTTGTCAACCACGTTCACCACGCCGCCAATAGCAGAGCCGCCATACAAGAGCGAGGCCGGCCCGCGTAGCACTTCGATACGCTCGATTACCAGCGGGTCTAGTGCCACCGCATGGTCGGGGCTTAAACTAGAGGCGTCAAACGAAGCGCCTTGATTGTTTAAGATACGAATACGGTCGCCATCGAGCCCGCGAATAACGGGCCGCGACGCATTCGGGCCAAACCAAGTGGCGGAAACGCCCGGCTCGCCGCTCAGTGTTTCGCCAAGCGTGCTGGCGCGCTTTAATAACAAATTGGCTCCCGCAAGACTTGTCACGGGCGCGATGACATCGCGCGCCTCTAATGGGTTACCAATGACGATGATGTCGCTGATTTTTTGGGGTGCGGGGGGTGCGGCTTCAGTGGTGTGCTGCGTGGTTTGGCTCCACGAATGCGCGCTCACCAAATGCAGTACCAGAAGGGCTGCAACGCGCGCGGGCAAACAAAAATGCTTAGGCATGATCTCTCCAGAATTCTGAATAACGAAGGCCACAACGCGTGAAGGCGTGTGGAAAAATGCGTGCTTCGTTAAGCGCGGGGCGGCGCGCGCGCCTGCGGGAGGCGGTGTGGAAAGGATGCGGCGCTTGCGCGCGCGCGCATAACGCGCGTCTGCGGTGAGGCCTCGGTGGCGCTGGTGGCTGTGGCGTGCCCCGGATTCACATCCGCGCCAAAGGCAGCATCAAACTCGTCGCACGCCGCCTCACCGCTATGACCAAAAAGCGCATCGAGCGCTGATACGTTAGCAACAAAGGCCGTGGCCGAGCTAGCACCCGTGGGTACGTGCGCGACGCGATGGGTGAGCACGAGCCCCTGCGCCAGCAGCACCAACATGGCGAGCAAGAGCAAAAGGGCACGTCGCAACAATTGGGCTTTCAATGATTGGGCTTTATTAGCGAGCACGAGGACTATCTGTAACCATTATTCGGAGATTGGCGACTCTAGCATTGATCTGGACTTGATCGCTTAAGCAAGCCACGCGAAAATAATACGGCGGCCCTGCGCACGATCTAGCTTGTAGTTTGGGCTGGCTTCATCAGCCCAACATTTCCGCTTGCCCTATCCAAAAGGGAGCGTATAAGTTTGCGCTGCGATGTTGGGCAGATGAAACTTGCCCAACCTATCGGGCTGCGCTTCTCAACACCGCCAAACTCCTTGTCCCACCTTCGATTTCAACCATCACGCCTAACTCGAAACCCCTCACGCCGCCTGCAACATAAATTCAATCTTGACCGCATCAAATGCGAAGATGATGCCGCCGTTCTCCGCACGATCTAGTACCCCCGCGTTCAAGAGCGCCGTCACGTCGCCATGCACCGCTTTCACATCGCGGCCGACGCGACGTGCGGCTTCACGGATGGAAACCGCGCCTGCGCCGCAAAGCGCCTTAAGCAATTCCCAACGCTTGGCGCTCAGCACTTGCCAAAGTAATTCAGGCGATGCAAACGCGATGCGCGCGGATTTTTCCGCCTTGCCCGTTTTCCACGCGCTCACGAAACCTGCCATCGCCTCTTTTGGCGCACGTACTTCAAGAATTACTGTTTTCATCATTCCACCTTGCAATGTCAGTTTGAAAGTCGGCGATTAACTGTTCGGGGCTTTTGAATTTGTAACGACTCTCAACGCCGCCGACATGGCGATGATCCCCTTTGCCGGATTCATTGTCGTAGCGCAGAACACAGGTGCCGTCCACGACATAAGCCAGCCGGTATTTGAAGTCATGAGAAGACCCGGCCACTGCATTCGGTAGCCGCCACAAGACAAGCTCCGCAAAGGACGCAGTTGAGTAAACGATACGGGTGCGGACAAGTTCCGTGGCCTTCATGTTGGAGAAGATACCAACACGGGTAACCATTGTCAATCTGTCCAACACATGCCGCAAAAAACAGCCGAGCCAACAGCTGACCCAAGCCGCCGAACCCCGCGCCAATCCTAGTGTTTCAGCTACTTCACCACGTTCAATTTCGCGATAATTTTATCCACCACGGCTTCCCCCGCTGCCGTCCACGGCGCGATCAATTCAAAGTGCCCGGCGTTTTTATGCGTGATGATGTCTATTTTTTCGCCTAGCGCGGCGGCACTTTCGCGGTAGCGCTTGGCGTGCGCGGGGGCTGCAATGCGATCAAGCGCGCCGCTAATAAGCGTCGTGGCGATACCAATCGGCAGTAAGTTGGTGAGCGAGGTATCGTCAAACGCCGCGTCCCGCCTTGTGTTTAGGCCGATGAGTAAATCCACGGTGTCTGCTCCACACGCAGCAGCACTCGCGGTACGTGCGTAGGCAAGGTCGGGGAGTGCCGCGATGCCGATGGTGGCTTGGATGGGGAGTGGGTTCGCGTTAAATAGCGGGCTCGTCTTCGCGATGCGTGGCCGTGCGGCGGCCCACATGGCGAGATGCCCGCCTGCGGAGTGGCCGGTGGTGATGACGTTGGTAAGGTCGAGCGCATATTGCGCGCTGATGTCGCGCAGTTTGTCGACACCGCGTGCGACATCTAAAAACGTATCCGGGTACGGTGAAAAATTTTCGGATTTCGTGCCGATGCGGCGATAGCCAATGCTCCATACCGCCGCCCCTTTTTCGCGCAAAGCTTCGGCGAGAAAAGCCACCAATTCACGCCCCGGTAGGTCAGCGCGCCAACAGCCGCCGTGGATGAGCACGACGACGGAATGCGGGGTAGCCAAGGCGCGCGGTAGCCATAGCTCGCCGACTTGATCCGCGTGCGTGCCGTAGGCGATCACGTGGGTGGGTGCTGGCACGGACGGGCGCGCGAGGATGTCGCGGAAGCTTAAAAGTTGTGCGTCAGCGGTAGCGTTAACGGCCATGAGGAGGCTTAGGAATGGAAAGAGGGTTCGTTTGGGTTTTTATTCTATTGGACTTTTTTAGGGCATTTTCGTGACGACGTTTGTTGACGTGTGCCTTATGCGCTGAACTAAAAATTGTCGCCCCGGCGCAGGCCGGGGTCCAAGTTTGATTGTGCTGCAAGGGCTGCGGCTAAGTGGCGCCAACCCAAACAAACTTGGATCCCGGCCTTCGCCGGGAAGACAGTTTTGAAGGGGGCGCTTCGAGTTGAGTTAGCAACTCGCGCAGAACCCCACCCCCCCGCCTTCCCCTTTCATGGGGAGGAGCCGGTCGATGCGGGCGCTACGCGTTGTCACAATTGCGGCGCTACAAATAGCGCGCCGGATTCACTACGCGTAGCCGCAAGCTCAATCCCATACAGCGCCGACAGATTTTTCGCCGTCAACATGTCGGCGGCCACACCCGCGAATGCCGCGCCATTGCTTGCGATTGAGACGACGGTGTCGGCTAATCTTGCCGCATGTTCGGGGTGGTGCGTAGAAAATAAAATCGCTTTGCCTTGATTTTTAAGCGCCGCCAAATGCGTGAGCAGCGTGTGCTGATGCCGAAAATCGAGGCTCGCCACGGGCTCATCGAGCACCAATATTGGCGCTTCGCCAGCCAGCGCGCGCGCGATCAACACCATCTGCTGCTCGCCGCCTGAGAGGGTGGAAAACGTGCGCGTGGCCAGTTCGACGACCCCCATTTGCGTGAGCGCGTGGTGGGCTGCGAGACCATCTTTCTCGCTCGGCTGGCTGTACCAAGCGTGGTGATTCAAGCGCGCCATCAGCACCACATCACGCACGCAAAAATCGTGCGGTAGGCGGCTCACCTGCGGCACGTAGGCTAGGCGGCCTGCGCGCGCGGATGGCGTTAAGCCATGGAGTGCCGCGCCACTTAGCGTGATGCTGCCACCGGAAAATGGAATCAGCCCTAAGAGCGTGCGAAGGAGTGTGGTCTTACCCGCACCATTGGGGCCCAGAACGGCGACGGCCTCACCGGGGGCGAGTGAAAAGGTGATGCCGCGTGCGATTTCACGTGTGCCGTTGGCGATGGTCAAATCGCGCACGTTTAACAGCGCACTCATGCCGCCCCCGCCTTCGCGCTACGTGCGAGGAGCCAGACAAAAACCGGTGAACCGATGAAGGCGGTGAGTACGCCCGGTGGTAGCTCGGTCGCGGTCACGCTACGCGCGAGGGTATCAATCACCACCATGAAGGCTCCGCCGCCAATCACGCAAAGCGGCAGCAAGCGCGAAAACTCGGCCCCGGCAAACGCGCGCACCGCGTGCGGAACAACGAGGCCCACCCAGCCGATCACGCCGCAGAGTGCAACCGAGGTGGCTGTCATGAGTGTGGCGCTCACAACCACGATTAAGCGCATCCGCGCAACATCGAGACCTAAGGCGCGCGCTTCGTCGTCGGCTAGGCTCAGTACATTCATGCGCCAGCGCAGCAGGACGAGCGGAATCAGCGCGAGCACAATCAAAACAGCGGCGGGGAGCAAATCTGCCCGCGTGACATGAGCAAAACTACCCGTGAGCCAGTAGGTCATGGCCGGCAATTGCTGCAGTGGGTCGGCCCATGTTTTCACCAGCGCCACGGCGGCACCAAATAGGGAGGCCACCACCACGCCGATCAGCACCAGCGTGAGCGTGACCTCGTGCCCCCGTAGGCGCGTGCCGAGCGCGGTGATGAGGGCAACGGCGGCGAGCCCGCCCGCGAACGCCGACGCCTGCACCCACACGAAGGATACCGAGAGCAGCATGGCGATCACAGCACCAAGTGCGGCGCCGCTGGTGACACCCAAAATATCGGGGGAGACCAAGGGATTACGAAATAAATTTTGGTACGCAGCACCGGATGCCGCGAGTGCTGCCCCCACTAAAAATGCACCGAGCACGCGCGGCAGGCGTAACTCGAATAGCACCGTGCGCGCCTCCGCCGAGCCGCCGCCGGTGACGACTTCGGCAATCTCACGAATCGATAGCGGAAACTGCCCGACGCAAAGGGCTGCGAGGGCAATCAACATCGCGACGACGACGGCGACGACAATTCTTAGCGTGGGCATGAAGATGGATGCGGCAAGTTCGCGAAACCCCGCGCCGCTATTGGGGTTTGGGCAATGTTAGTAAGTCATGCAGGCGGCATTGAGCACGCCCGCCGCAATTGAAATTGCGCCTAAGAATATCCCCGAAGCCTGCTGCCCCGCCGGAATATCGCGCACGATGTTGGGGAGCGCGATACGCGCGATCACAAACACCAGCAGTTGCACCACCAGCGCCACCGCACCCCAGATGGCGGTATCGACCGGGTTCACGCCGAACTCAATCGCGTTGGCCAACGGAATCGCCATGCCGATCACGGTGCCTGAGAGGCTCCACGCCGCCGCCATATTGCCCTCGCGGATGAGCGGGATTTCGCGATACGGCGTGATGCGAACATAGATAAACAAAAACACCGTCATCAATACGCCGGCAATGGCTAAATAAAGCAAGAAATCGTCAACGCCGCCGAATGATTCCATGATTTCAAATTTGTTCATCGAAGTCTCCAAACGCTTAGAAAAAATTATCGAAAATAATGCGGCAAAAATCGGCTGGTGTTTTTAGTCACCAACGATTCATCTTCACGAAGTCCGATCCCAGCGGGCTCGTCGCCGATGATCCAGCTACCGATCACCGCATAGCCGCCACCAAAATCTTTGAGCGGGTGAAAGGCCTGATAGACAAAGCCCTCCGCGCCGTATTCGCCGGGAATGTCGATCTGGCCGACACGCGAGGATGTGATCGAAACATTCGCCCCCTCGCGTGAGAGCAGCGGCTTTTTTACAAAATCAGTGGCAAATCGCTGTGGCTCAAAAAACGCGGGCAGTAAATTCGGGTGATCGGGGTAAAGCTCCCACAGCACCGGCAAAATCGCTTTATTGGCCAGAATCATTTTCCATGCAGGCTCAATGATGCGTGTGTTTGATTCAAGCAGATTGACCGAAAACGCCTCCCGCACCATCCACTCCCACGGGTAGAGTTTGAAGAGTGTCGTGATCGGCTGATTGTTTTCATCAACAAAACATTTGCCAATCGCATCCCAGCCAATTGCGCTCATGTCGATCGCGTGCGCCTTGATGCCGCCTTGCATCGCCACATCGCGCAGGTAGTCAAGATTGCCCACGTCTTCCTCGCTATCTTGCACACAAGCGAAGTGAACGGTTTTGTTTGGTGCGGCATCGCCAATCTCTTGCCAGCGGGCGATGAGTTTTTCGTGCAACGAATTAAATTGATCTGCCCCCGGCCGCACCGCCTGCATCCAGTGCCACTGCGCGACACTCGCCTCGATCAACGAGGTGGGCGTATCGGCGTTGTACTCCAGCATTTTTGGCGGGCCATTGCCGTCCCAAGAGAAATCGAATCGACCAAAAAGCGTTTCGTCGTCTTCATTCCACGAGCGCTCGATAAGCCCAATCGCTTCTTTAGGGATAGCGAATTTTTCGTACATGCCCTGCTCAATCACCTGTGCGGCGGCATCCACGCACATCGTATGCAGCTCGGCGGTGGCGATTTCAAGCGTATCAATTTCGGCGGCAGTGAACGAGTAACAGGCGCGCTCATCCCAGTAAATGCCGTCTATCGAATGGAAGCCAAAGCCAAGCTCTTCCATCTGCTGGGGCCAATCGTGGCGAGGGACTAAGGTTTCGCGATGCATGATCAGCCCGAAGCCGAGCGGCCGCTGCCGCCGAAGCCGCCCCGGCTCACACTAGATGACGAGCCAATGGTTCTGCCGCTACGCGAAGGCGATGCGCTAGATCCGCCACTTCGGTAGCTGTACGGGCGTCCGTAGTAGTGCGTGCGGGTGGCACTGCCGGTGGGCTTATCGTAGGCGGGCTCGCAGTCTTGCGGGCTTTGCCCCCAATCAGCGAGGCAGTCTTCCTTGCTGGCGTACAGATCACGCCGCACTTCTTCTTTCGCGCAGGCAGCGAGCGCCATCGCGGCCGCCCCGATCAAAACCAATGTCACGCGTGAGCTCGACTTCCGTTTATTCATGGCGTTTCCTCGTCCATTAGGCGCATGGACATTATGTTACGTGAAGTCGATTGTCGGTGGGGCAATACCCACCACCGCGCGCACAAACGGCGGCAGTGCCAACATCGCGACATGCGTGGCACCCTCGTAAAGTTGCCGGTCTTGGACGGCGCGCGCGGCCAACCGTGCATCGACCTCGTCTGCCGTCAGCTTGCGTGGGTCAAGCGTATCGGATGCACACGCAAAGCCCCACAGCGCGCCGTAACTTGGTACATGGACGAAGTACGGTGCCGTCATCCTAAACACCGCGCATAGTGCGGCAAGGCTTGCCGCAACGCGCGCCGGATGCACGAACGGTGCTCCAAGATGCAGCACCAGCGCGCCGTTTGGGGCGAGCGCCACTTTAGCGTCCGCGTAAAATTGCTCGGTGTAGAGGGCTTCTGCCGCACCGATTGGGTCGGTGAGATCGAGATAAATTAAATCAAAACGTTCGCTGGTTTCGCGCACAAACAAGAGCCCATCGCCGATCATTACCCGCAAGCGTGAATCCGCAAAGCAATTTTTATGAATGTCCGCGAAGTGCCGCTTGGCGAGCGCAATCACCCCACCATCTAGCTCACAGAGTGTGACCTTTTCTACGCCTACGTGCTTCAGTATTTCTTCTGCAGCACCCCCATCGCCACCGCCGATAATGAGCACGTTCTTGGGTGCCGGGTGCGTGGTGGCTGCGACATGCACCAACGCCTCGTGATAAAAAAACTCATCGCGCTCGCTCGTCATATTTACGCCGTCTATTCGCATGAGCTTACCGAGCGCCGGGGTGTTCCAGACTTCGATCGTTTGAAATTTGGTTGTGACCGATTCGATTAGGGTTGCGTTATCGAAATACGCGCCCGCGTCGGCATCAAGCTTTTCATCAAGCCGCATCTACGCCGCCACCCGAATCGGCGCACCCTTGCCGCGCAGCACGCGGTGAACCACCGTATCGGCAGGCTTTAAGCAGGTGAGAAGTTCCGCATAGAGTTTTTCCGCCTTGGTGCTGTTATCGGCCGAAACATTGCACACATAAATATCGAGTGTGGCATTGGCCGTCTCAGGCCAAGTATGAATCGCCAGGTGCGATTCGGCCAAAATCACCGCACCCGTCGCCCCGCCGTCTTGCACTTGATCGAAGCTATCAAACTGGTAGAAATGCTCGAAAAGCGCCGTCAGGCCTGCGTTTTGACAGGCTTTCATGCACAGTAGACGGAGCTTTTTGGCTGAAACCAGCTGCGCGTGGCTCTCGCACTGGTAGAGATCGGCAATGATGTGGAGACCCTTCATGGGCAACTTTCTAGTGATATTTTCGTGGGTGTGACGGCGGTATCGCCAAGCGCAAATTATAATCGGCACTCCCCTTCCGCACTCTCTTTCAGCACTCTCTTTACGCACGACCTTTCTCAGAGCCAATCTCATGACGACCCCCGCCCGTACCGAACTCGCCAACGCCATCCGCGCCCTCTCGATGGATGCCGTGCAAAAAGCCAACTCCGGCCACCCCGGCGCACCCATGGGCATGGCCGATCTTGCCGAAGTCTTATGGCGCAGCCACCTGCAACACAACCCGAAAAATCCGCTCTGGGCCAACCGTGATCGCTTTGTACTCTCGAACGGCCACGGCTCGATGTTGCTCTACTCGCTCCTCCATCTCACGGGCTACGATTTGTCGATGGATGAAATTAAAAATTTCCGCCAGCTCCATTCCAAAACCCCCGGCCACCCCGAAGTCGGCATCACGCCCGGTGTAGAAACCACCACCGGCCCACTTGGCCAAGGACTTGCGAACGCCGTCGGTATGGCGCTTGCCGAGCGCGAATTAGCCCGCACGTTTAACCGCGATGGCTTTCCCGTGGTTGACCACCACACCTATGTTTTCATGGGCGACGGCTGCTTGATGGAAGGTATTTCGCACGAGGTGTGCTCGCTCGCGGGCACGCTGGGGCTCGGTAAGCTCATCGCGATTTACGACGACAACGGGATCTCGATTGACGGCAAGGTCGAGGGCTGGTTTAAGGACAATACGCCGATGCGCTTCGCGTCCTACGGCTGGCATGTGATCCCGAATGTGGATGGCCATAACGCGACGGAAATTGATGCCGCGATAAAAGAAGCGAAAGAAGTCACCGATAAGCCCACGCTCATTTGCGCGAAGACCATCATCGGCAAAGGTGCGCCGACGATGGGCGGCACCGATAAGGTTCATGGCTCACCGCTGGGCGATAAAGAAATCGCGGCCACGCGGGATGCGATCGGCTGGAACCACGCGCCGTTTGTAATTCCGCGTGAAATTTACGATGCGTGGGATGGCTCGCACAAAGGTGCGGGGAGTGAGGCCGCGTGGAATGGCGTATTTGCCGCCTACGAAAAAGCCCACCCGCAATTGGCTACCGAATTCACACGCCGCATGAAAGGCGCACTGCCAGCAGATTTCGCCGAAATCGGTGCCGCGCTCATCAAAGCCGCCAACGAAAAAACTGAGACTGTTGCCACCCGCAAAGCCTCACAATTCGCCATTGAAGCGTTCGCCCAACATATGCCGGAGATGATCGGCGGCTCGGCCGATTTGACGGGCTCGGTCTTCACCAATTGGAGCGGCACCAAAGCGCTATCGAAAGAGGCAGGCGGCAATTACATTAACTACGGCGTGCGTGAATTCGGCATGTCGGCGATTGGTAACGGTATGGGGCTGCATGGCGGATTTATTGCCTATGCGGGCACCTTCCTCACCTTTAGCGATTACTCGCGAAACGCCTTACGCATGGCCGCCCTGATGAAGCTTCGCAATATCTCAATCTTCACGCATGATTCAATTGGTCTCGGTGAAGATGGCCCGACGCATCAATCGGTCGAGCATGTGGCCTCACTACGCTTAATCCCCAACATGGACGTATGGCGGCCGTGTGACACGGTAGAAACAGCCGCAGCCTGGCAGCACGCACTCGCGCGCCACGATGGCCCAACGTCGCTGATACTCTCGCGGCAAAACTTGCCCTGCCAAAAACGGACTCCTGAGCGCATCAACAACATCGCCAAGGGCGGCTACGTACTCTCGCCCGAAGGCATGGCGCTACGCGTGATATTGATTGCGACTGGCTCTGAGGTCGCACTCGCGATCGAAGCGCAAAAAGTATTGGCGAAAGAGGGCATTGAAGCACGCGTGGTCTCGATGCCATCGTGCTTTATGTTTGATCGGCAAACGGCTGACTACCGCGACACCGTGCTACCGCCCGATGTGCGCTGTGTGGCCATTGAGGCCGGCGTGAGCGGTGGCTGGCATAAATACGTGGGGCGCAACGGCGGCGTGGTGAGTATCGACACCTTCGGCGAATCCGCCCCGGCTGGCGTGCTGTTTAAGCACTTTGGCTTCTCGGTGGAGAACGTGGTGAAGGTGGTGAAGTCGGTTTTATAGCGCATCCAAGCGGGCCGGTTGAGCGTAAGATGAATCACTAACTCTCGCGAAAAATGCCATGCACCAAACCCTACACCTGATGAAATCCCGCCACTTCCCCGCCATCAAGCGCGCGGCGGTTACCACCTTGCAGGTGAATCTGGGCTACAAGTGTAACCAGGCCTGCTTTCATTGCCACGTCAACGCGAGCCCGGATCG
>JAYVGG010000044.1:0-3800 GCA_043772475.1 Burkholderiales bacterium | reverse complement strand
AAATTGCCGCAAGTATTAACGCGCCTTGCTGATTATGTTGAGACGGCGGAGGCGAATCGGCAAAAGCTCATGGTCGCCATGATTTACCCAGCGATTGTGATGGTGGTGTGTCTCTTGGTGGTAGCGGGCCTACTCACCTACGTGGTGCCGCAGGTGATTGGCGTATTTGAAAACACCCGCCAAACGCTCCCCCTACTCACGCGGGTGCTACTGTGGATTTCTCGATTGGTACAAACCACCGGGGTTTTTTGGGTGGTGGCTGCGGTGCTCGGCTTTTTCGCTTGGCGCACGGCCTTGAAACGCCCCGCTTTTCGGCTACGCGTTCACGCGTGGCTATTGCGCGTGCCGGTACTAGGGCGGCTCATCCGCGCGCAAGAGTCGGCCCAGCTTGCGGCAACACTCTCGATTCTTATCGGTAGCGGTGTGCCGGTACTGCAAGCGTTGCAGGCGGGCGTGGGTGTGCTCGCCAATATGCCGATGCGCGTAGCCCTTGAGCGCGCCACCGTACAGGTGCGCGAGGGGGCAACACTGTCACGCGCCCTACTCGCGCAGCAAACGAAGCCCGCTTTGTTCCCACCCATTTTCACGCACCTTATTGCCTCGGGCGAAGCCAGTGGCCGCTTGACCCAAACTCTCGATAGCGCAGCCCGCCAGCAGCAACGCGATGTCGATACCCGTACTGCAGCACTAGCCGCCATGATTGAGCCCGCGATGATGGTGGTGATGGGTTTGATTGTGCTTTTTATCGTACTCTCTGTGCTGCTACCCATTTTTGAACTCAACCAACTCGTCGCAAAGTAGCCCGCCATGAAAAATCGCTTATTTCAATCTGCGTTTACTCTCATCGAAGTCATGATCGTAGTGGTTATTTTGGGCATCTTGGCGGCCGTGGTGGTGCCAAAACTCTTGGACCGCCCCGATGCGGCCCGTGTCACCGCCGCTAAATCCGATATCGCCACCATCATGACGGCGCTAAAACTTTACAAGCTCGACAATACGTTTTACCCCAGCACCGACCAAGGCTTAAGCGCGCTCGTGACCAAGCCTGCTACCAACCCCGTGCCCGGCAATTGGCGGCCCGGTATTGAGCGTTTGCCCAAAGACCCGTGGGGCAATCCCTATCAGTATTTACAGCCTGGGCTCAAAGGCGAGATTGATGTTTTCAGCCTAGGCGAAGGGGGCGAGCGCGGCGGCGAAGGTGCCAAGGCCGACATCGGCTCGTGGGATTTATAAAGCGCGCAGCTCACATGTGTAGCGAAAAAATGACCGCAATTTTATCCGCGCTGAATGCCGAAACCCCGCACCCCTATTGGGCCTTGGGGCATTCGGTCAAGCCAAATCGCGCCCGGCCACAAGGCTTTACCTTACTCGAAATCATGATCGTTATTGTTATCATCGGCGTGAGCTTAGCACTCGCTATTCCAAGCCTTCGTAGCGACGAAAGCGAAACGCTGCGCCAAGAAAGCGCGCGCGTGATGGCGCTACTCGAAAGCGCGCGTGACGATGCCGTCTTTGGCGGGCGCGCCGTGGCGGTTAGGCTACGCGCAGGCCAGCTTGAAACCCTGCGGCGTGACCCGCACGCGGTGAATCCAACCTGGCAGCCGGTAAGCACAACCAGCAGCACACCCCGGCCGCTTGCCGCAAATATCCTAGGCGAGCTGCAAATTGGGGGGGCTAGGGCAGAAGACAAGCCCGATCAACAAACTACCCCGGTGGTATTTTTACCCGCTGGTATCGCGGCCCCATTTGAGCTCACCCTATCTCTGGCCACGCATCGGCGCACCATACGCGGCGATGCGCTCGGCAATATCTCTGTTAAGGCCTTTGATGCCGCAAGCCGTTAATTTCAAACCGTTACGCTGTCGCACTGGCTTCACGCTGATCGAAGTGCTCGTCGCCCTCGCGATTCTCGCCATTGCGCTCACCGCAGCCTCGCGCGCGGCCGGCATGGCGGTCGATAGTGCCAGCGAAACCAAGCTGCGTGCCTACGCAACCTGGGTCGCGCAAAACCACATCAATACGCTTGTCGCCACGCGCGGGTTTCCCGGTGTGGGGCGCGCGAATGGACAAAAAGAAATGGGCGGCATCGCCTTCGATTTAGAGCAGGTTGTAAGCGAAACGCCGAATGCGGCCTTTAGAAAACTTGAAGTGCGCGTGTTGCGCCCAGGGGAGGCAAACCAACACTTGGTTGCCCTAACCGCCTATCTTACGAAAAGTAGCGCGCCATGAGGTCGCGCCGCCCCCAAGCTGGCCTTACGCTCATCGAGCTTTTAATCGCACTCGTCATTTTTGCGGTGATGGCCGTGATGTCGTATCGGTCACTCAATTCACTTTTTCAGACGCGTGCGAAGCTAGACACTGAGACCGCCAGACTACGCGATGTCTCGCTATTTTTTGCCCGTATCGAATCCGATCTCGCCGCTGTGATCAATCGGCCGGTGCGAACGGTCGATGACACCACGGCCGCCGCACTTTGTATCAGCGCATTCCCCGTCAGTGGCAACGACACCACGCTCACCTTTACGCGTAGCGGCTTTGCCGAATCAGATGGACTTGCGAGCGCGCCACAGCGTATCGGCTACCGGCACCGTGAGGGCAGCATCGAAATGCTGCAATGGCCCGCTCTCGATGCCGCCCCGCGTAGCGCGCCGCAAGCCTACCCAGCACTCACCAATGTGCGCGCGATGAATCTCCGCACGCTCGATAGCGCCGGTGTCTGGCGCAACGAGTGGCCAGCCGCACCGGCGACCTGCATCAGCCGCGATGCCCCCGCGAGTAGCTTGCCCGGCGGTATCGAGCTTAGCATCACGCTTGGCGGGGGTGAAATCATGACGCGGGTTTTTTCGCTGCGCGAATTAGGCTAGCTTGGATAAGGCGATGAATTATTTCCCCTCCCACAAAAAACAAGCCGGTGTTGCCCTCATTACGGCGGTGCTGGTGGTGGCCTTGGCAGCCACACTAGCCGTGGCATTACTGGCCCAACAATCAAAGGCACTCTCGCGCGCTGAGCGTGGCATTGGCCGCGCACAGAGTAGCCTCACCGCCGCCCCGGCGCTCGATTGGGCACGCGCGATTCTTGCCGAGCCACAGAGCCAAACTTACGTGCATCGGCGGCAGACCTGGGCGCAGCCCATCATCGGCCAGCCGATTGAAGGTGCCAGCGTCGCAGGCCGGCTTAGCGACGAAAGTGCAAAATTTAATATCAATAATTTGGTCACCGATTCGGGTAGTGCTAGCACGGCCGATATTGCGCTTTTCAAGCGTCTACTCAGTAAATTGGGCATTCACGAGAGCCTCGCCGACTCCATCACAGACTGGATCGACATCGACCGCGAGCCTGTTGCCAACACCGGTGCCGAAGATCGCTACTATCTTGGGCTAGCATCCCCGCACCGCACCGCAAACCGCCGCATCGTGCAGCTCGAAGAGCTACTCTTTGTGCGCGGGGTCACGGTGGAGACATTCAATCGCCTAAGGCCATTTGTGACCGCACTACCCAAGCGAACGCGACTCAATCTCAATACCGTATCAAGCGAAGTGATGAGTGCGCTATTTGTGGCGACACCGGAAGAAGACATCAAGCACTTCCTACGCGCGCGCGAAGACGATGCGTTTATTGATCTTAACGACGCAAAGAAACGGTTTCCAAAACTCGATGCGGCCACGGTCGATCAATTCGCGGGGGTTGGCAGCGCGTATTTCTTAGCCGAGCTCAGCGTTACGCAAGAGAGTAGCCAACTGCGCCAGCAGGCCTTACTACATCGCCCCACCGGCACCACTAAGTGGCCGCTGGTGGTGTG
>JAYVGG010000043.1:0-4974 GCA_043772475.1 Burkholderiales bacterium | reverse complement strand
CCCCCGCCAACAAGCGCAACCGCTGAAGCCGTATGATGAGGCGAGCGGAAATTTCTCCGCCCCCAATTAGCCGATTTGAAGCCCCCACTCGCGAGACTTTGCACGGCGGCGGCCTCCAAGGCTTCTGCATCCGTCATGCTCGGCAGCAGCCCCGGAAAGCGCGAGGCCAGCATGGTTTTGCCTGTACCTGGCGGGCCCATCATGAGCACGCTGTGGCGGCCCGCAGCGGCGACTTCTAGTGCGCGTTTGGCGTGGGCTTGGCCTTTGACCTCCGCTAAATCGGCGTAGTGCGAAGGGACAGCAACCGCCTCACTCACAAAGGGCTTAATCGCCTCGCGCCCCGCCAGATGCGCGCACACTTGCAATAAATTTTTGGCACCCAGCACCGTCGCATCTTTAACGAGTGCGGCCTCTTCCGCCGAGGTGTACGGCAGCAAAAACGCGCGCCCATCTTTATGCGCTTTGTAGGTCATCGCGAGCGCGCCGCGAACGGGGCGTAGCTCGCCCGTGAGGGCCAGCTCGCCTGCGAATTCGTAATTTTTGAGCTTGTCGCCCGGCAATTGCCCGGTGGCGACCAAGATGCCAAGCGCGATCGGTAAATCAAAGCGCCCACTTTCTTTTGGGAGGTCGGCGGGCGCGAGATTGACCGTGATGCGGCGCGCGGGGAATTCAAAGCGCGCATTAAGTAGCGCTGCGCGCACGCGGTCTTTACTTTCTTTTACCTCCATCTCCGGGAGGCCGACGATGGCGAACTGCGGCAAGCCATTGGCAAGGTGGACTTCCACCGTGACCAGTGGTGCCTCCATGCCTGTGAGTGCGCGGCTGTAAACGACAGCCAGTGACACTAACGCGGCTCCCGAGCGGCGGCTTCGAGTGCCGCCATTTTCGCTTCCAGCACAGCTAGTTTTTCTTCCGCACGCGCAACTAAGCGGAGCTGAATCTCATATTCCTCGCGCGTGACTAAGCCTTCTTTGGCGAGCTGTGAAATAACAAATTGGCGCGCGTTTTTTTCAACGTCGGCTGCCGGTGTTTTTTTCAGCAACGCTTCGGCGCGCGCGGCGAGATCGGCTAGGGCGGCAAGGGGAGAGGGATTGTTCGACATGGTGGGTCTATTGTAGCCGAGCGCGCGCACCGAGAGGCGCTCCAAATTGGTGCGTTAGGTTGGTGCGCTGTGGCAATTTGGTGCGTTTCATGCGCGTATTTGGGCGCGGCACGGGGAAATGGTGTTGGCACGCATCGTGCTGATAGGTTGTTAACGCGCCTTACCGTTACCTAAAAATCCAACCCAATTCACATATACCGAAAAAGGGCATCACATGAAAAAGCGTCTTAATCTCGCCGCACTGACACTCGCAATCGTAAGCACGCAAGCACTCGCGCAAGCGCCCGCCGCCGCACCGGCAGCCCCGGCAACACCCGAACACACGTTCGCACCAAAAGTGTCGCTCTATAGCGAGTACGAGTATCGCGGTATCGCCCAGACGGCGCAAAAGCCGGCCGTGCAGCTCAATCTTGATTACACGCATTCGAGTGGCCTCTACGCGGGTGCGTTTGCCTCTAACGTGAGCTGGATCGGCGACACGATTAAAGAAATTCGTCTCTTGAACCCACCCGCCTCGCAGTTTTCCGGCGGTTCGGGCAGCATCGAAATTGATCTTTTTGCTGGCTACAAATACACCCAAGGTGATTTGACTTTAGACATCGGCTACCTGCGCTATGAGTATCCTGCTTCGAGCGCAATTATCCAGAGTGCTAGCGGCCGCCCACAGTTCACCGTACTGAAAAAACCTAACACCGATGAGCTCTATCTCGGCGCAACCTATGGCCCGGTAAATTTCAAATATTCGCGCACGTTAAGCGACGCATTCGGTTTGGTGGGCACGAAAGGCTCGACGTTTGTTGAATTAAACCTATCTAAAGAAATCGCCCCGAAGTGGACCATCAACGGCCAGCTCGCACGCCAGACCTACAAGAATTTTCAAGACGGTAATTACACCGTTTACAAGCTCGGCGCGACCTACGACATCGGTGACGGCTGGAACGCAGGCGGCTATGTGAAAGACACCAACGCTGACCCAACGCTCTACACCTACGCGGGCAAAGATTTCAGCGGCGCGCGCTTAGTTGTGTTTGCATCGAAATCATTTTAAGGATCATTCATGAAACTCGTCACCGCGATCATCAAACCGTTCAAGCTTGACGAGGTGCGCGAAGCCCTCTCGGCCATTGGCGTGCAGGGCATTACCGTCACAGAGGTTAAAGGATTCGGCCGCCAAAAGGGCCACACCGAGCTTTATCGCGGTGCGGAATACGTGGTCGATTTTTTACCGAAAGTAAAAATCGAAGCGGCCATTAAAGACGACCTACTGGATGGCGTGATCGAGGCGATTGAGAAATCAGCTAACACCGGCAAGATCGGCGACGGGAAAATTTTTGTCGCCAATCTCGAGCAGGTGATTCGCATCCGTACTGGCGAAACCGGGGCTGACGCGCTCTAAGCGCGACCGGCAAATGCAATCTACAAAACCACTCAGGAAGGATTTGCTGTGAAAAAGATATTAGGTAGTTTGTTATTTGTATGCTTCGCGTGGCTGCCGATGGTCTCGGCCACCGCGCAGGCACCCGCAGCCGCACCCGCTGCCGCGGCCGCAACACCAGCAGCCGCACCTAGTGCCGCAGCCCCAGCGGCAGCACCTTCTGCGACGGCCACCCCGGCACCTCTCGTGCCCAACAAAGCCGATACCGCGTGGATGATGATCTGCACCGCGATGGTGTTACTCATGAGCGTGCCGGCCTTAGCGCTTTTCTACGGCGGCTTGGTGCGTAGTAAAAACATGCTTTCCGTCTTGATGCAAGTATTCGTCGTGTTTTCGCTCATCACCGTGCTGTGGGTGGTGTACGGATATAGCTTGGCGTTTACCGAGGGCAATGCGTTCATCGGCGGCTTCGATCGGCTCTTTTTTAAGGGCATTGCCGATCTCGCCAAGGGTGAATTTGCCGTCGCCGCCACCTTTAGCAAGGGGGTCGTGATTCAAGAAATGCTCTTCGCGGCCTTCCAAGCCACGTTCGCGGCCATCACCTGCTGCTTGGTGCTGGGCTCAGTTGCCGAGCGGATGAAATTTGCCGCCGTGCTTGCTTTCATCGTGCTCTGGTTTACGTTTAGCTACCTGCCACTCGCGCACATGGTCTGGTTCTGGATGGGGCCTGATGCCTACACCGATCCCAAGCTTGTTGACGCGCTCAACGCCAAGGCGGGGCTACTCTGGCAGTGGGGTGCGCTCGATTTCGCGGGCGGCACCGTGGTGCATATTAATGCCGGCGTAGCAGGCTTAGTCGCCGCCGCCATGCTCGGCAAACGTATCGGCTACGGCAAAGAAGCGCTCGCACCACACAGCCTCACCATGACCATGGTCGGCGCGTCCTTGCTGTGGTTTGGCTGGTTCGGCTTTAACGCCGGCTCAGCCCTCGAAGCCGGTAACTCAGCTGTGTTGGCGTTCATGAATACGTTCTTGGCAACCGCCTCTGCGGTGATGACATGGACACTCGCCGAGTGGCTGCTCAAAGGCAAACCCTCTATGCTGGGTGCGGCTTCCGGGGCAGTTGCCGGCCTGGTAGCGATTACGCCGGCGGCCGGTAACGTCGGTATTGCGGGTGCCTTTGCCATTGGTGCGATTGCTGGCGTGGTGTGCTTATGGGGTGTGACGGGCTTAAAGCGGATGTTGAAGGTCGATGACTCGCTCGACGTTTTTGGCGTACACGCCGTCGGCGGTATTCTCGGCGCGCTGCTAACCGGCATCTTCGTTTCACCCGATTTGGGTGGCCCAGGCTTTGTGACCGATTGGGTGAAGGCTTCAACGGGATTCACGTCCATCGGCGAGCAGGTGATGATTCAGGCGAAAGCGGTGGGCGTGGCGGTATTGCTCTCAGCCGTGGTGACGTTCATCTCACTTTCCATCGTGAAAGTGGTGATTGGCCTACGTGTATCGGAAGAAGAAGAGCGCGAGGGGCTGGATATTGCATCGCATGGTGAGTCTGCGTATCACATGTAAGTTCGTTATTTTGTCAGGCATCGCCCCAAACACCGCATGGTTGTTAGGGTTTGGCAAAAAGGGGGCGCTTTCTGCGCCCCCTTTTTTCCATCCTTTTCGTCTAAGTGACGCTTGGTCATCATCGCTCGAAAGGCTATACTGATAGACCGTATCGTTTAAGCATAACGCAAGCACTCATGAACCAACGCGACCCACATTTACCGATCCCCGACGTGCAAAGTGCCGCCGATACGCGCCGCATTGCGATTGATCGCGTCGGCATCAAGGGTATTCGCCATCCTGTGCGAGTTGGGTCGCAGGACGCGGTGCAGCACAGCATTGCTACGTTCAGTCTTTCGGTCGCTCTCCCGCATGACGTGAAGGGCACCCATATGTCGCGCTTTGTGGAGATGTTGGAAAACGAAATAGCCCCTCTTTGTGCTGCCGCGATGCCGGGGCTCGTCACGCGCATGCTCGCGCGCTTGGGGGCAACGTCGGGCGAGATTTCCGCTTCCTTTCCCTACTTCATCGAAAAAACCGCGCCGGTTTCGGCGGTGAAATCGTTGCTCGATTACGAGGTTACGTTGACGGCAGCACGAGTCGATGGCAAAACGGATGTCACCACCAAAATCGTGGTGCCGGTAACAAGCCTCTGCCCGTGTTCAAAAGAAATTTCCGCCTACGGCGCGCACAACCAACGCTCGCATCTCACAATCGAAGTGACTGCCGCACCCAGCTTAGAAATTAACGACATTATTCGTTTGGCCGAAGCCCAAGCCTCCAGCGAGCTTTACGCCATACTCAAGCGCACCGACGAAAAATTTGTCACCGAGCGCGCGTATGACAACCCCAAATTTGTTGAAGATTTGATTCGCGATCTTGCTGCCGCACTCGATCGCGAAGCGCAGGTCAGCGCGTATAAAATCGAAGCGGAGAATTTTGAGTC
>JAYVGG010000042.1:0-9682 GCA_043772475.1 Burkholderiales bacterium | reverse complement strand
AAGAAGTCCAGCGCACTTTGCTGGACGTATTCCGGGGCAGCGCTTGCGTACTGGAGACGGTAGCGTGCGACGAAAAGCAGATCCCTCGGCTACGCTCGGGATGACAAGTTTTTAGTTATCGCGAGGAGCCGTAGCGTAGCTTGCGGCGAACGTCACTGGATTGCGTCGTTCGACGCAATGACAATTTGTGGGTTGATCGCGGATGCTGGATTTGTGAAGTACGCGGCCGCCGCTGATAGCCTTAACCTCACCAAACACCGCGCCAATGCTGGGGTTCCACGCCCCACCTACCCCCCGTCGTCCCCGGCTCGACCGGGGATCCAGTGGCGTTTGTAATTCCGTTTCCACTTCATTAGTGCAATAACGCGCCGACGTTTGCACGCTGCCCTCCTTCCTCCGTTTACGGGGGAAGGCTGGGAAGGGGGAGCTTCAAATTGAGTTGGTAGAATTCACAGAACCCCATCCCCCGCCTTCCCCTTGCAGGGGAAGGGGCTAGACCGCAGCGCGCAACATTGGCGCGTTGACGCAGATAGTTAATGCACTATTGATATGGAAATAGAATAAGTATGTCGGCAATGCGATTCCCTGCGGTGCAAGCAACGACCCGTCGCCCCAAAATTCAAACACCAACCCGCCGTCATCCCGAGTGCGGCAGAGGGATCTGCTTTTTGACAATTTGTGGGTTCGTAGCCAAGCCCAAATCGCTCGCGATTATTTCAAAAACTCCCTTAAACAATCCGTCAATTTCCCCGGCGCTTCCGCCATCACGGCGTGCCCAGCACCCTCAATCACCACCTGCCGTGCGTCCGAAAGCCGCGTGGATAGGGCGGCTCCAGCTTTTGCGGGGGTCATTAAATCTTGGCTGCCGCTAATAATTAAAGTAGGGGCGATCACATTTTTAAGCGCCGCATCAAGAAGCGCATAGGAAGCACACGCGGCGAGATCGTTAAAAATCACCCCCTCGCGTGATTGCGCCAGTAGTGCGCGCCCAGCCATGATCGTGGCGCTGCCCGGCACGGCGGATGCGCCCAGCTTTGATTTAGGCGCGTGGCTCCATGCGTTCACCAAATCGAATGCGTCATGTGGGCGGTGGCGGGCGGCATCGAGTAGGGCGTCCGAGACAGGCATTGGCACACTCGCGCCGATGAGCACCAGCTTATCCACGCGCGCCGGGTAGCGTGCGGCCAGATCGAGCGCGATGAGCGAGCCCATGCTGTGGCCCGCGAGCGTTGCTGCGCTAAGCCCACCCGTATCCAAAAACGCGACAAGCCAATCGGCGTAGGCTGCGATACTCGTGCGCGCGTCTGCAAAGGTGGCACCGTGCCCCGGTAAATCGGGGGCCAGCGCATTAAAGCCGTGGTGTGCCACGTAGCGCGCTTGCATCGTCCACACGCTATGGTCATTGGCGGCACCGTGAATAAAAACCACGGTCGGTTTCGCCGCATCAAAATCTTTTCCGCCGGTGTAAACATAGGCGGGCTGCTGCAGGACTAGAAATTTCATATTTTTTGCGAGGCCGAAAGTGCGCGCGAAAGGTCTTCGATTAAATCGTCGGCGTGCTCAATGCCGATGGAAAGCCTGATTGTGCCTTCGCCAATGCCTGCGGCCTTGAGCGCTGCGGCATCCATGCGAAAGTGCGTGGTGCTGGCGGGGTGAATGACGAGCGATTTGGCGTCCCCGATATTGGCCAAGTGTGAAAATAAATTGAGCTTTTCGATAAACGTGCGGCCCGCTTTGCGCCCACCTTTCACTTCAAAACTCACCACCGCGCTAGACCCTCTCGGCAACAGTGTTTTTGCGAGCCCATGATCGGGGTGGGTGGTGAGGTCGGGGTGCGTCACGCTTGCTACCGCCGCATGGCCGGCCAAAAACGCTACGATCTTGCCGGTGTTTTCTACGTGCCTCGCCATGCGTACATGCAGCGTCTCGATACCCTGCAAAATTTGAAACGCACTCATCGGTGCCATGGCCGCGCCAAAATCACGCAAGCCCTCGCGCCGCGCGCGCAGCGCAAACGCACTCACACTCGATTCCTCGCTCATCACCATGCCGTGAAAGCCGTCGTAGGGTTTGGTGAGCGTGGGAAATTTATCGCTGGCCGCCCAATCAAAGCGGCCGCCATCAATCAATACACCGCCAATCACCACGCCGTGCCCGGACAAAAATTTCGTCGCCGAGTGCATCACGATATCCGCCCCTTGCGAGACCGGGCGCGATAAATACGGCGTGGTGAGAGTCGCATCCACCATCAGCGGCAGATGAGCCTCATGAGCAATGGCGGCAATCGCCGGGATATTCAATACATCGAGCCCTGGGTTGCCCACGGTTTCACCAAATAGCAGGCGGGTATTGGGGCGGATTGCGGCGCGCCATTGGTCAAGATCGCGTGGGTTGACGAACGTGGTCTCAATACCAAAACGCGGCAGCGTGTAGGCGAGTAAATTATGCGAGCCGCCGTAAATCGCATGGCTCGCCACAATATGGCTGCCCGCCCCCATCAGCGTTGCAATTGCCAAATGCAGCGCCGCCTGCCCGCTGGCGGTAGCGAGCGCTGCGGGGGCACCTTCGAGGGCCGCCATGCGCTCTTCAAATACGGCCACCGTTGGGTTCGAGATGCGCGAGTAAACATGGCCGGCGCGTTCGAGATTAAAAAGCGATGCGGCGGTCTCGGTATCAGGAAAAACAAACGATGCGGTCTGATAAATCGGCACCGCACGTGCACCGGTTGTGGCGTCGGGCGTTTGTCCTGCGTGGACGGCGAGCGTTTCGAGATGGGGGGCAGTTGGGGCGGCCATATTATGTTTAATGTATTCAATAGGTTACGTGAGATATATCAGAATTTGCTATAAGTCTTGCGTGTTCCGCTAGGTTTTGTTATGGTGCAGGACTGTCATGAAATTGTCATCGCTTGCAAACGATAAAAATTAACGAAAGTTCCGCCTTGTCGCACTCACTTTTTTCTCGCCTAGCGCATTCTATCGCGCTCATTGCCGCCCTAGCGCTTTGCGCGTCCGCGCTCGTGAGCACGGATGCCTATGCGGGGGAGAAAAAGAAAAGTGTCAGCAAAAAAACAACCAAGTTCACCAAAGTGAAAGCCAAAGCGCCAGCGGCGATTGCCGATTTCGGTGCTGACGGTGGCCCCAATTTGCTCTCCCACGCAGCGATGGTATTCGACCAAAATTCTGGTCTGCCGCTCTACGCTAAAAACGCCGATAGCCCGATTCCGATTGCCTCGATCACGAAGCTGATGACGGCGATTGTGGTGCTTGAGGCCAAACAAAATCTCGACGAGATTCTAGTCATTGATGCCGCCGATGTTGACTCAATCAAAAATTCCCGCTCGCGCTTACCGGTAGGCACCGCGTTTCGCCGCGAAGATTTAATGCGTCTAGCACTACTTGCCTCCGATAACCGCGCCGCCGCCGCGCTCGGCCGCAACTACCCCGGCGGCACCCCTGTATTTGTGAGCGCGATGAATCTGAAAGCGCGCACGCTGGGTCTAGCGCACACCGTATTCCACGAGCCCACCGGGCTTTCGCCTGCCAATGTATCAACGCCCAATGAGCTGGCGATGTTGGTCGCCGAATCCTCGCGCCACGACAAAATTCGCGAATTCTCCACCGCCCCCGCACTTCAGGTCACGCTGCCAGAATCTGGCCGCCAGCTAGGCTATAACAACACCAATCAACTCGTGCGTGCCGACGGCTGGGATATTGGCGTTTCCAAAACCGGCTACATCAACGAAGCCGGCAAATGCCTCGTCATGCAGGCCATGATTGCAAGTAAGCCCGTGATTATCGTGCTGATGGATTCCTGGGGGCGCTACGCCCGCGTGGGTGACGCAAACCGCATCAAAAAATGGATCGAACAAAATAAAGTTGCGCGCGCCACCGTTGTCGGTCGCGCCTAAGTTTTCACGCGGCATTTCCGACGTTTTATGCGGTAACATCAACGCATGAAAGTCGGCCTCTTTGTTACCTGTCTTGTTGATCTCGTCCGCCCCAATATCGGTTTTGCGACGCTTACATTATTAGAGCGCGCGGGCTGCGACGTGGTCGTTCCCGCTGCCCAAACCTGCTGTGGCCAGCCCGGCTACAACTCAGGCGCGCGTGAGCTTTCTAAAACGCTCGCGCGAAAAGTATTGGCTGAGTTTAAAGACTGCGATTACGTGGTGGCACCATCGGGCTCTTGCTCAGGGCAGATGAAAATCCACGTTGTTGAAGACCTCTTCAAAGGGGAGCCCGAAGAAGCAGACTTCAAAGCGCTCGCCGCCAAATGGTTTGAGCTCTCACAGTTTTTGACGACCGTGCTTGAGATCGACGCGCCCATCGAAAAATTTAGCGGCACCATCACCTATCACGATAGCTGCGCTGGCCTGCGCGAGCTTGGCATTAAAGCGCAGCCACGCGAGCTGCTCGCCGAGGCGGGAGCCACCATGAATGAAATGAGTGAGTGCGAAAAATGCTGCGGCTTCGGTGGAACCTTCTCAATCAAGCTCGGCGAGGTATCGACGCGTATGGCCGAAAATAAATGCGCCAATATCCGCGCCACTGGCGCTAGTGCGATTGTCGGCGGCGATTTGGGCTGCTTACTCAATATCGAGGGTAGGCTTCGCCGCACCGGCGACACGTCTACGCGCGTGCTGCACTTCGCCGAAGTCTTAGCGGGGATGGCTGAAAGCCCACTATCCACGGGCGTTTCCAGCAAAGTAGGGAGCGGCCATGCAAGTTAATTCAATGCATTTCAAAGCGACCGCCTCGCAAAAATTAAACGATGCGGTGCTGCAAGCGGCGATGAAACGCGCTAAGGGAAAATTTGTCGATGGCCGGGCGGCAGCGGTGGCCGAGGTCGATGTGTGGGAAGAGATTCGCACCCACGCCGCCTTGCTTCGTGATCGCGTGATCGAAAATCTCGATGCCTACTTAATCGAATTTGAAGCCAACGCCATCGCACGCGGTGCCGTGGTGCATTGGGCCGAAACCGCCGAGGCCGCCACCAAAATCATCGTCGATATTGCCAAAGAAAATCAGGTCAAGCTCGTCACCAAATCGAAGTCGATGGTGAGTGAAGAAATTGCGTTGAACGATGCGTTTGAAGCAGCCGGGGTCGAGGTGATTGAGACCGATCTTGGCGAATATATTTTGCAGTTAGCCAAAGAGCCGCCGTCCCATATTGTGGCACCAGCGGTACACAAATCGAAGGAGCAGGTTGCCGATTTATTTGTCGTAGCCCACGGCAAGCCGCGGCTCACCGATATTGAAGCGATGACGCGCGAAGCGCGCGACGAGCTACGCGCAAAATTTTTGAATGCCGACATGGGCGTATCGGGGGCCAACTTTCTCATCGCCGAAACCGGCACCACCTTGACCGTGACCAACGAAGGCAACGCCGATATGGTCACCACGGTGCCGCGCCTACATTGCGTGGTGACGGGGATCGAAAAAGTGATCCCCACGTTGGAAGATTTTGCGACCCTCATTCGCCTCTTGCCGCGCTCAGCCACCGGGCAGAATATCGCTAACTACTTGACCCTCACGACCGGCGTAAAAATGCCCGGAGACCTTGACGGGCCCGAGCAAATGCACATCGTACTCGTGGATGCGGGCCGCACCAAGCTAGTCGGCAGCGACATGAAAGAAATGCTGCGCTGCATCCGCTGCGGCGCGTGTATGAATCACTGCCCCGTGTATCAAAACATCGGCGGCCACGCCTACGGCTGGGTCTATCCGGGGCCGATGGGTTCGGTGTTAACGCCCACCTATGTCGGCATCGAAAACGCGGGCGATCTACCGAACGCGGCTACTTTTTGCGGCGAGTGTCACGTGGTATGCCCGGTGAAAATTCCGTTGCCAGATCTCATGCGTAAATGGCGTGAGCGGCAATTTGACGGCGGGCTCAGACCTGCGGGAGAGCGCATGGCCATTGGGCTTTGGGGCTTTTTTGTGACCCGCCCCGGCCTTTATGCGAGCACGACCAAGCTTGCCGCACGCGTCGCCGCATGGCTCGGCGGTAAAGAGAAAAAAATCACACGGCTTCCGGGCTTAGACGGCTGGACCGACGGCCGCGATATGCCCGCTCCCCAAGGCAAAACTTTCCGTGAGCTTTACAAGGCAAGCCGTGAGCGCGCGTGAACGCATCCTCGCGCGCATCCGCGAAAAAAGCGGGCGCAGCGGCGAAACCAGTGAGGCCGAGCTCGAGGCGGCGCGCGCACACATTGCGCTGCGCCTACGCGGGCCGCAGCCCGCGATTGCGAGCGAGCCCGCGATTGCGCGCTTTAAGCACGAAAGCGAGCGTCTTAAATCTAGCGTCGCCACGCTCGCCTCTGTCGCTGATGTGCCGCGCGAAGTGGCGCGCTATCTCGATGAAATTCGTGTCGAAAAAACCGTTGTCGGTTGGCCCGCATTTACGGCGTTGCCGTGGAGCCATAGCCACGTTCGCTACCTCGACCACATCGCCGATGGCGACGATTTAGTCGGCTTAACCGGATGCTTTTGCGCGATTGGTGAGACCGGCACGTTACTCTTACTCTCTTCCCCCACCACGCCAAAACTCACGGCGCTGTTGCCGGAAACGCATATTTGTGTGGTCAACAAAGACCGCATCGTGCCGACGATGGAAGACGCATTTCAATTGCTGCGTGACGAAAAAAAACAACTCCCCCGCGCCACCTTTTTCGTCTCCGGCCCCTCGCGCACCGCCGACATCGAGCAGACAATTGTGATCGGCGCGCACGGGCCTTATCGGGTGCATGTGATTGTGGTGCCGTAGCGTATTGTCTTCCTGCGCGTAGCCTGCGCGTGATAGTGAGCGTCGTGCGTGGAAGCCCAGCATTGGCGCGCACGTCGCAATCTTCGTCACGGCGACCAATCAACACATTGTCATCGCGTCGCATGACGCAATCTGGCGGCGTTCGTTTTTAGCTCTGCTGCCTGTTTCGCGTCATAGCTTAAATCTTGTCATCCCGAGTGCAGCCGAGGGATCTGCTTTACGTTGCGTGTGTAAAGGTGGTTTTTTTTGCTACTTGCAGCGCGCACTGGAAATGGGCGAGGTAGCGTGCGAGCTAAAAGCAGATCCCTCGGCTGCGCTCGGGATGACAGGTGCGAGTGGCGCGTGGAATCCCAGCATTGGCGCGCGGTTTGCGACGATCGCGGTGAGTGAGCACGTCGCAAGCTTCGTCACGTCGACCAACCAACAAATTGTCATCGCGTCGCACGACGCAATCTGGGGGCGTTCGTTTTTAGCTCTGCTGCCTGTTGCGCGTAACAGCTTAAATCCTGTCATCCCGAGCGTAGCCGAGGGATCTGCTTTACGTTGCGAGCTAAGAGGCTAGTCGCGAGCCGATCTCGCCGCCGTATTTTGCACGTTCCTGCACGTTCCACCCCAAACCCCGCGCCGCGCCTAGGCCTTCAGCCGTTCGCGTAATTCTCCAGCATCGCAAATACCGCCCGCAGCCCGAGCGCCTCGCCGCCTTCAGGCCGGCCCGCGCGCGATTTTGGGTTCCACGCGAAGGTATCGAGGTGCAGCCACGCTTGGCCTTTGGGGATGAAGTGTTCGAGAAACAAAGCCGCCGTGACCGCACCCGCTTGTTGCCCGCCGGTGTTGTTGATGTCCGCGATGGTGCTACCAATCATCGCGTTGTAGGGCTGCCAGAGCGGCATCCGCCAGATTGGGTCTTGGGATGTTTTGGCGGCAGCGTCTAGTCTTGAAAACCACAGCTCGTCGTTGGCAAACGTGGCCGGTAGATCGGGCCCCAGCGCCACCCGTGCCGCACCGGTGAGTGTGGCGAAGTCGATGATGACGTTGGGCTTAGACTCCGCCGCGTAGGCTAATGCATCCGACAAAATCACGCGCCCTTCGGCGTCCGTGTTACCAATCTCAACCGAAATCCCCGCGCGGGTGGCGAGTACTTCGCCGGGGCGGTAGGCGTTGCCGGCGACCGCGTTTTCCACGGCTGGCACCAGCATATGTAAGCGTAGCGGCAGCTTGGCCGCCATGATCCATTGCGCGAGGGCGAGTGCGTGCGCGCCGCCGCCCATGTCTTTTTTCATCCAGCGCATGCCCTCGGCACCCTTCATGTTGAGGCCGCCGGTGTCAAAGCACACGCCCTTGCCCACAATGGCGACGCGCGGATTTTTTTCATCCCCCCATAACATTTCGATTAAGCGTGGAGGCCGATGACTGGCGCGCCCCACGGCGTGAATCGCCGGGAAATTGTGCGCCAGCAATGCCTCGCCCACCCAATCGTGACGTGTCGCACCCTGCGCCTTCGCAATCCTATCGGCGACATCGGCCAGATGTTGCGGGCCCATGTCTTCGGTGGGCGTATTCACTAAATCGCGGGTGAGCTTCACCGCCGCGTAGGCGCGCTCAGCACGCGTGAGTGCGGCACTCGCGGCCATCACCAACGTAGCGGGTGGCCGCTTCGATTTTTTGTAGCGATTAAATTGATAGCTTCCAAGCAGCCAGCCGAGCGCTGCACTCTCAGTATCGAGCGCTGCGGCATCGGCGAGCGCGTAGCTGCCTTGCGGGAGTGCGAGTGGCAAATGCGCGAGCGCATACGGGTCGGCCCGCTCGCGTGTGCCTACCCGCACACCCACGAGCACGTGTGCCACCGTGCCGTCGGCAGCGGGCACGAGTGCGTGGGTGTGGGGGAGCGCGCGAAAATCGTTTGCCGTCAACCACTGGCGTTGCGCGTGATCGGCCTTCGCAAGGTAGGCCGCGAGCTCGCTTCGCTCGACGATGGTGATGGGCGTTACGCCGCCATCCGCGCTAGAAATAATGCTCATGATGTGTAGATAATCCCCACCAATGCGCCACATGAAAGTGTCGAGAGTGTCCCCGCGATCAAGCTCTTGTAGCCCAAGTTAATAATATCGGCGCGGCGTTCCGGGCAGAGCGTGCTCATGCCGCCGATGATGATGCCGAGTGAGGCAAAATTCGCAAAGCCGCACAGCGCGTAAATCATGATGAGTTTTGAGCGCGCGTCCAGCGCCCCGGCGGCTAATTTACTCATGTCGATGTAGGCAAAAAATTCATTTAACACCGTCTTGGTGCCCATCAGGCCACCGGCTGTTTGCGCCTGATCCCACGGCACCCCGATGAGCCACGTGATAGGCGCAAATACCAAACCAAAAATCCCCTGCAAGGTCAGCGTCTTGCCGCCCACTGGGCCCACCAAGGCGAAAAGCTGATTCACGATCGCAATCAGTGCCGTCAACACAATCAGCATCGCGATGATATTGATAAACGTCGCCACCCCATCGGTGGTGCCTTGGGTAATCGCATCCATGGCACTGGTGACGTTGGTGCCGGTGTCGATATTGCCGTCGGTGTGCGGCCCCTCGTGCGGCACCATGAGCGCCGAAAACGCAATCGCCGCCGGTGCGCTCACAAACGAAACAATCAATAAATGCCCAGCGACCTCGGGCACCACCGAGCCCAAAATAAAGCCGTAAAGCACCATCACCGTGCCAGCAATACCGGCCATGCCCGCGGCCATGGTAATGAGTAGCTCACCACGCGAGAGTTTGGCGATGTAGGGCTTGATAAAAAGCGGGGCCTCAACGGTGCCTAAAAAAACATTGGCCGCAGTCGATAGCCCGACTGCGCCGCCGACACCAATCGTTTTTTTGAGTAGCCACGAAAACGCATTCACAATCGTGGGCAAAATTTTCCAGTAAAA
>JAYVGG010000041.1:0-6661 GCA_043772475.1 Burkholderiales bacterium | reverse complement strand
GGCGCGACGGTATATTTCCCACCGCTGGCACTTTGCACCGATAACGGCGCGATGATTGCGTTCGCTGCCGCAATGCGAATTGAGGCCGATCCGAACGTGCTAAATCTTAGCCAAACGAGCTTTAGCGTCATGCCGCGCTGGGATCTGGGGATGCAACCTGAAACGCTGGAAACCTAATAGGGGCGCGGGTTTTCGGCCTAGACCGCCGGCTATTTCCCGGCGTTTTCTGATTTAATTTTCGCGAGATTTTCTTCAGCTGTTTTCACGGCCTCTTCAAGTCTCGTCACGCGTTCTTGATATTCCGGTTTAGGCATCACGCGATTCACCCCGGTAGGTTTACCCTTCTCATTTCTACCCACGCTGGTGACGGCATCCTCAGCCGTCATCTCGCGCCCCTCTTCCAGAGCCTTCTTGGCATCCGCTAATTTCTTCTCCGCAGATTCGATCGCGCTGGCTTTTTTTGCTTGTTCGGCCTTAGCTTCTTTGTTACGGTCGGCGCTGGGTCGGCCTTCGCTACCCCCATCCCCATCCCCTTTTGGTCGATACGCGGGAACCACATTATCTTTGTGATCCACATTCACCTTGGCTGCCTTCTCACCGGGCTTGGGCTTCACGTCTGAATACGTCACCTTGCCGTTTTTATCGACGTATTTGTAAAGCTCCTGCGCGGCGACATGGCCGAGGCCGAGTGCGGCAAAAGTGGCAGCACTAACAAGACAGAATTTACGCAGCAACATGATTTTTCTCCAATCCGTGAGATTGCTTTTCGGTGCCACATACCGCGCAAGCAGGGTCGCGCCGGTACTTTACGGTTTGCCATTCGAGCGTGCGGCAATCGAGCAATAGCAAGCGCGCCGTAGGCACATGGCCGATGCCGCACAGTAATCGTAGCGCTTCGGCAGCTTGCATCGCGCCAATGATGCCAACGAGCGGCGCAAATACGCCCATCACCGCACAACGTTCTTCCGGCTCGTTCGGTTGATCGGTGACATCAGGAAATAAGCAGTGATAGCAGGCGCTGCCAGCAACGCGCAAATCAAAGCTCGTGAGCTGGCCATCAAAGCGAATGCCCGCACCCGAGACCAGCGGTTTTTTGTGCGCGACACACGCGCGGTTAATCGCGTGGCGAGTGGCGAAATTATCCGAGCAATCGAGCACGATGGTGGCAGCCGCAACCGCATTTAATAGCGCCTCACCATGTAAACGCGATGGCAGTGCTGCGATACTGATGGTGGAATTGATTTCAGCAAGCGTGCGTTTGGCCGATACCGCTTTATTCATGCCAACGCTTGATTCGCGATGCACGATCTGGCGCTGCAAATTGGTGAGATCAACGGTATCGCCATCCGCAATCGTGATGCGACTGACGCCGGCACTCGCGAGATACATGAGGGCTGCTGAGCCCAAGCCGCCCGCACCGATCACCAGCGCGTGCGCGGCAGTCAGCGCCTCTTGACCCTCCACGCCAATCTCGTTAAGCAGAATATGGCGCGAATAGCGAAGTAGGGCTTGATCGTCCATCGCGCCGTGCTGCTTACCGGGTAGCCGGGGTGGCCACCTTGGAAACCGAGACGGGTGCTGGCTTACCAGCCACCGTTGGCAGTTGTGTTGCCGCCAGCCACGCTTTCGGGCTCGCGTAGACGGTGCCGTTTTTGAGTTTGTTCAGTGCTTGCTGCAATACAAAATCAATCGGCTTACCGTCTTGCGCGTTGATCGCTTTGTAGTCAACCGGCTTTTCGTCTTTCTCTTTATCCACCACCTGCGCGTCCACTTCGCCGGGTAAGCCCGGCTTGGTTTCTTTCACCGGCAGTTTTGCTTTGAGCGCTTCGTTGGCTTTCTTTTCTTCATCGTTGGTTAAGCGATGATCGAGATCGGCTTCACGCGTTGCGTAGCGTTGAAAGCCATCGTCTACTTTCACGTCCGGCTCAATACCCTTGGCCTGAATCGAGCGGCCGTTTGGCGTGTAGTAGCGCGCGGTGGTGAGCTTGATCGCGGTGTTGTTGTTCAGCGGCAAAATAGTTTGCACCGAGCCCTTGCCGAACGTTTGCGAGCCCATGATGGTGGCGCGTTTGTAGTCTTGCAGGGCACCGGCAACAATTTCGGAAGCCGATGCGGTGCCGTTATTGACCAGCACAATCATCGGCACGTCTTTAATTGCCGGTGGCAAGGTAGCCAGTGGGTCTTCTTTTTTGCCGCGCAGATAATTTTCTTTTTTCGCGTACCACTTCATTTTTGCGTCGTCTACCCTACCTTCGGTGTAGACCACCAATTTATCTTTGGGCAAAAACGCAGCAGACACCGCCACAGAGGCATCGAGTAAGCCACCCGGATCGTTACGCAAATCGAGAATCAAGCCTTTGAGACTGCCGCCATTTAGTTTGTACGCATCGTTAATCGCGCGTACCATTTTCTCAGCGGTTTGCGCTTCAAATTGCGCCACGCGCACCACCGCATAGCCCGCTTCGAGCTGGCGCGATTTCACGCTTTGCAGCTCGATCTTGGCGCGTTTCAAATTAAAAATAAGCTCTTTGGCCTCACCACGGCGCAGCACCGTAATCGTCACCGACGTACCCGGCTCACCGCGTAAGCGCTTGAGTGCTTCCGTCATATTCATGCCGCGCAGACTGGTTTCATCCACCTTCACGATGTAGTCGCCGGCCTTGATACCTGCCCGGTACGCAGGCGTATCGTCAATCGGCGAAACCACTTTAATCACTCCCTCTTCCGAGCCGATCTCGATACCTAGCCCACCAAATGTCCCCATGGTGTTCGTGGTCATTTCTTTGTAGGCATCTTGGTCAAGATAGGACGAATGCGGGTCTAGCCCCTGCAACATACCGTTGATCGCCTCCTTGATGAGGCGTTTATCTTCCACCTCTTCCACGTAGTCGCTCTTGATGCGACCAAACACCTCGGAGAGTGCGCGCACGTCCTCAACGGGCAAGTTCAACATCGAGTGCTGGCGCTCGGCCTTGGCGGCAAAATGTAGGCTTAGCGTGACCCCGAGCACAGCACCCAAGGTAACGAGGCTAATGCCCTTGATTTTTGCAGTGAGGTTACTAGATTGAGGGTTCGACATAATTTTCCCGGTCATTCAATTATTTGGTGATCCACTTGGCAGGATCGAACGGCTTGCCGTCCTGCCGCAATTCAAAATATACACCGGATTCCGAGGCACCCCCGGTGGATCCGACAGAGGCAACAGTTTCCCCGCTTTGCGTCGTTTCGCCAACTTGTTTTAACAATGTTTCATTATTGCCGTAGAGGCTCAAATAGCCGCCACCGTGGTCAACAATCAGTAAATTGCCAAACCCACGTAGCCAATCGGCGAATACCACTTCTCCGTCGGCTACCGCGCGCACCGCACTGCCATGGGTGGCGCGGATAAAAATACCCTTCCACGTCACGCCCCCCGACTCACGTTGGGCACCGAATCGCCCGGTTAGTTCGCCGCGTGTGGGCCATTTTAAGCGCCCCTTTAGCGCCGCAAAGGCCGAGCCTGCGAGCGATGAATCCGCCACATTTTCAATCGCCTCAGCGGGACCACGCCGACCATGGGCGGGTTTCGCTTCTTTACGCGGCTTGGGCGCGGGCTTTTGGGCGAGCGCTTTCGCAAGCTGCGTCACCAAGCGTGAAAGGCGATCTTCGTCGCGCTTTAAGCGGCCGATTTCGCGCTTTCCGCTGCGAATCTCATTGGCCACGCGGGCTAATACTTTTTGGTTCTGTGCGCGCTCGGTTTCCAGTGCTTGGCGCGCCGATTTTTGCAGCGCCGCATTCGTAGCGATCTCTTCACGCTTCTGGCTTGCCGCTGCATCGAGCTCGGCCAATTGGGAGAGGCTGGTGTTAAGTGTGCTGATGGTTGCAGCTCGTGCCCTCGATACATAGCCCAAATAGCGCACTTGCCGCTCGACGCGCGAGACATCATCGCCTTCCAGCACCAAGCGCAACGAATCCGCATTGCCATGCACATATTGCCGCCGCACGATCTGGTCGCGCAGCGTGTGCTGGCGGGTACTGTCTTTTTTCGCGTCTTCGGTGCGGGTTTTGATGTCGGTTAGCTCGAGAGCGAGCCCGCGCTCGACCGCACTCAGTTCGCTAAGCTTGCGGTTGGCCTCGCTAATCGCTTTCTCGCTCACGCGTAGCGCATCCGCCACCTCGGTGCGAGATTCCTCACTTTTCGCGAGATCACTTTGCAGCTTTTCGATGCGCTGGCGAAGCTCGGAGAGGGCGGCCTTTTTATCGTCTGCGGCAGCGCTGGGCAGCGCAAAAATAGCGAACACGGTGGCTGCCAAAATGGCCGAAACCCCGCGCCAATGCTGGTGTTTCGGCATGAGCTACTTAGCGCTCTTGCCCTGCGCTGCGACCGCGTGGGTGGCCGCCGCAATCGTCGCCGCATCGCCCAAATAGTAGTGGCGAATCGGCGTTAAATCGTCGTTAAGCTCGTAGACCAGCGGCACGGCGGTGGGGATATTGAGCGCCACAATCTCTTCGTCGCCCATGTGATCGAGATGCTTAATGAGTGCTCGCAGGCTATTGCCGTGCGCCGCAATAATCACATTTTTACCCGCGCGAATTTGCGGCGCGATCTCCATTTGCCAGTACGGCACCACCCGCACCACGGTGTCTTTAAGGCACTCGGTGAGGGGCAATTCTTCCGGCAGCAAGCTCGCATAGCGCGCGTCGTGTAGCGGGGCACCGGCATCGGTGGCGGCCATGGCCGGTGGCGGCACATCGTAGCTTCTGCGCCAGATGTGTACTTGCGCGTCGCCATATTTGGCGGCGGTTTCAGCCTTGTTGAGCCCTTGCAGTGCGCCGTAGTGGCGCTCGTTTAAGCGCCAGTGTTTGGTGACTGGGATCCAGCGGCGGTTCATTTCTTCCTGCGTAATCCACAGCGTGCGAATCGCGCGTGTGAGCATCGATGTATAGGCAAGATCAATATCGAGCCCCGCATCGAGGATGGCGCGGCCCGCGCGCTTGGCCTCTTCCACACCCTTCGCGGTGAGATCGACATCGACCCAGCCGGTGAAGCGGTTTTCAAGGTTCCAGGCGCTTTCGCCGTGGCGCATCAAGATCAATTTTTTCATGTTGGAGGTCAAAAAAAGGAGAGGTGGGATTGCAATCTCGCCGCGCGCACCCATGTGCATCAAGATTGGCAGGGCGCGAGAAGTGAATTACGCGTAAAATATCAGGTTTTCGCGACCACTCCAATGTGAGCCGCGCCAATTATTTTTTCATCGTAACCGATTAGGGCAGAGCCAAATTTTATGAGTGAGTTTATTTCGCAAAACGTGTTGTTGGTGGCGCTTTTCCTGGCCAGCGGCACGATGTTGATTGTACCGACCGTGCTCAAATTGGTCGGCGGGGCGGGCCGCGAGGTCGGCACCTACGAAGCGACCAAGCTGATGAATGCGGGCACCGCACTCGTGCTCGACGTGCGCGACAACGGTGAATTTAACGGTGGGCATATCCCGAAAGCAAAAAATATCCCCATGGCCGAAATCGACAAGCGGGTAGACGAAATTTCACGCTTCAAAGATAAGCCCGTCATCGTCACCTGCCGTGCTGGTGGCCGTGCCGTGGTGGCCGTCAAGCGCCTTCAGGCCTTAGGGTTTGTCGATGTTTACGTGCTTGAGGGCGGCTTTCCCACCTGGCAGCAAGCTGGCCTTCCGGTCGAGAAATAATCATGCCAAAAATCACCATGTACGCAACCGGCGTATGCCCCTACTGCACACGCGCTGAGCAGCTTTTGAAATCACGCGGCGTAGCCGAAATCGAAAAAATCCGTATTGATCTCGACCCCGCTCAACGCGACATCATGATGAGCAAAACCGGCCGTCGTACCGTGCCACAAATTTACATCGGCGAGACACACGTTGGTGGCTTCGACGATCTCGCCGCCCTCGATAAAGCCGGTGGCTTGATGCCACTTTTAGCAGCATAATTTTTATTTCACCTTTCAAGGACGCTTCATGACCGACGCAGCTCAAAGCCCAGACCAAAACCAAGCCAATCAGCCCACCTACTCGATCGAGAAAATCTACGTCAAAGATTTGTCGCTAGAAGTCCCTAATGCACCGCAGATTTTCCTCGAGCGCGAAGCGCCGAAGGTAGACGTGCAATTGCACCACGTCTCACGCTCCGTCGATGATGGCGTGTACCAAACCGAGCTCACCATTACTGTCACTGCAAAAGTCGGCGAAAAAACCATGTTCTTGGTCGAAGCTTGCCAGGCTGGTATTTTCGCGATTCGTAACGTGCCCAATCAAGATCTTGATGCGATTCTCGGCATTGGCAACCCCAACATTTTGTACCCGTATGCGCGTGAGACGGTGTCGGATGCGATTGTTCGCGCCGGTTTCCCGCCAGTCATGCTGAACCCAGTCAATTTTGAAGCGCTCTACCAAGCGCAAAAAGAGCAAGAAGCCGCCCAAGCGCAGCCTGCCGCGCCGACCTTGACGCACTAGACTTTTTCGATGACACGCGCAAACGTGATGCCAGCGCCGCACCTTGCTACCATCGTTGCAAAATCCGCCGCCACAGTGTCTGTGGCGGCGTTTTCATTGGTGGCCGCTTTCGCGCACGCGCAGACACCCGCGGCACCCGCTGCACCTGCGCTAATCGTCGCCGCACCCATGGCGGCACCACGCGCCTACGTTCACAT
>JAYVGG010000040.1:0-3767 GCA_043772475.1 Burkholderiales bacterium | reverse complement strand
ACGCCGAGCGCTGCCGCATCCGCACGTGTGAGTGCGAGCACGCCATTGGCTGGGGTTGCGTGGGCAACGGCGGCGCGAAATTCAGCAAAGCGAGTATTCGCGACCAGCATGGCCACGCCACTTGGCTCGCCTTCATCCGCCTTCACGCCAACGGTAAATAACTGGCTATCGGCGACGGCACCAATGTCATCGGCTTCGCATTCCACCGTCGGGCCCGCATCAAAAATATCGACATGCCCTTCATAGCGAAACCCCTCGCGCTCGAGCAGGCGGCGCGCGGGCTCGGTGAGGGTGTGCGTCTTGCCGATGACGGCTTGCGCCTCGGCGGAAAGAAACGAGGTGTAGAGCGGGTGTTTTGGCATCAGCTCGGCGACGAACGATTTTTTGCCGATGCCGGTTAGGTAATCGGCGCGCTGAAACTCCATGGAAAAGAATCGTCGCCCCAAGCTATCCCAAAACGGCGAGCGGCCAGCCGCATCCGACACGCCACGTAGCTCGGCAATAATTTTTTGCGAAAAGCGCTCGCGAAATTGCGCGATGAACAAAAATCGACATTTTGAAAGCAAGCTGCCATTGCTACCATGGCGGTAATCCGCCGCAAGAAAAAGTGAGCACAATTCGCTATGCCCCGTATGGTCGTTCGATAAAAAAAGCGTTGGCGTTTGATTAAAAATTTCCAACTCTTTGGAGGCATGGACCGCCGTGCCCACGCGATACGAATACCACGCCTCACGCAAGCCCACTGCCGTCGCAATCGCCGCCACACCGACGACGCGGGTGTGGCTGGTGTCTTCGAGCACGAAAACAAACATCTCGTCAGCTCGCTCAGCGTGCCCCGCAAACGAGGCAAGTGAGGTCTCGATACGCTTACGCAAAATCGCCTCATCGGCCGGCAAGGTGGTGAGCCCGATGCCAGAATTCGATGCCAAGGCGAATAGCGCGGACAAATCGGCAATGGCGACTGGGCGAATACGGAACATGTTGAGACATTCGCAAAAGGGGATGGCGCATTGTAGGGCACCGCCGAGGCCGCACCAAAACCTGCGAAGCCAAAACTTCGATTGGCATTGGCGGGCATTTTTGCTATAATTGATGCCTCAAATGCGCCCATAGCTCAGATGGATAGAGTACTTGGCTACGAACCAAGGGGTCGTGGGTTCGAATCCTGCTGGGCGCACCAAGATTTAAACGCCACCTTCGGGTGGCGTTTTTGTTGGTGGCTTTTTTGTTGGTGGATTTTTGTTGGTGGCTTTTTTGTTTGTGGCTTTTTTGTTGGTGGCGCTACTTTTTTCCTTGATCGCGCGCTTGACTTAGCGTTTCCGTTACGATGTCGTCATCTGATCGCGTCTTGCACGGCACCAAACGAAAAATAATCCTGATGAAAACACTCACGCTCCACGGCAAACCCCTTCACGCGCGCGGCCCGGCGCTGATTTGCGCGCCGCTTATTGCACATACGGCTGAGGAATTATTTACCGAGCTCGCCGTGATTTTGCCCAAGCAACCCGACGTGATCGAGTGGCGGGTGGATTTTTTTGGCGACATCGCGCATCAAGCCAAAGTCATTGAAGCCGCGCGCCACCTGCGCGTTGCAGCCGGTGCCACCCCCATTATTTTTACCCGTCGTGCGGCACACGAGGGCGGTCAGCCGCTTTCGCTCGATGAGAGCGCCGTGCTCGCGTTGTACGAGGCCGTGATCGCGAGTGGTTTTGTCGATTTCGTCGACTACGAATTGAGCCAATCCCCCGCGCATCGCGCACGTTTACGTGCGGTGTCCCGCGCGCATGGGGTGATGATGATCATGTCGTATCACAACTTTCAAAGCACGCCACACGCGGATGCGCTCGTGGAGATACTCGCCACCGCCGAACGCGAAGAGGCTGATGTTGCCAAGCTGGCCGTGATGCCATTATCGAGCGCGGATGTTTTGGTGCTGCTCGAAGCCTCACTCAAGGCGAGCCAAACACTCTCAATTCCGCTCATCACGATGTCGATGGGAGGTCTCGGTGCGATCACGCGCGTGTGCGGGTGGCAGTACGGCTCGGCGCTCACGTTTGCCGTCGGCAAAAGCAGCTCAGCGCCGGGGCAGATTGCGATTGAAGAGCTGCGGGTGGCGATGCACACACTGGCGCGGGCGACGCTGGGGCGATAGCCGAAAAACTCGCCAAACTCCGCGCAGTTACTGGGCTTTTGGCACATAGCGCATAGTCCGCACGCCGCGCCAAGGCTTCAACAGCGAAGCGTCTTCGCTTTATTTTTCCGGCGCAACCCGAATCAACTCCCCATCAGGCGCATCAGTGAGCAAATAAATATGGCCGTCTGGCCCCTGGCGCACATCGCGGATGCGGCCTAGCTCGCGCTCAAATAGGCGCTCCTGCGAGATCACTTTGTCGCCCTCTAGCACCAGCCGCACCACCATCTGCCCCGCGAGTGCGCCCACTAAAAGATTGCCGCGCCATTTTGTGAATGCCGAATTGCGCGCGCCGCCATTGCCATCACTACCGACAAAGGCCATGCCGGACACCGCAATCGACGGTGTCCATTGCAACAAGGGCGCGACCATCCCGGCCTTGGCTACACCCTCACCGATCTTAGTGCCCACCCCGTAATTAACACCGTAAGTCACCACTGGCCAGCCGTAATTGCTGCCGGCTGCAAGGATATTAATTTCGTCGCCACCCTGCGGGCCATGCTCGTGCGTCCAGACTTTATTGGTCGCGGGGTGCAACGCCGCACCTTGAATATTGCGATTACCCAGCGTGAAAATTTCCGGCTTCGCACTCGCGGTTTTTACAAACGGATTATCCGGCGGCACGCGACCATCATCGAAGAGCCGTATCGTCTTGCCCGCATGGTCATCCAACTGCTGCGCGCGATGATTGGCGCCCTTCGCGGGGCTATCGCCACGATCACCAAACGTCACGAAAAGATAACCATCGCGATCAAACACAATGCGCGAGCCAAAATGATGGACGCGATCTGATTTCGGCGACATTTTGAATAACACTTCAACGTTCGTCATGATGGGCTTATCTTTGGTGCCGCCCAATTTGCCGCGCGCCACTTCGGTGCCGTGTAGACCGGACTCTATCGCGTTGTAGCTCCAATAAATCCAGCCATTCTCGGCGTACTTAGGATGCACCACGACATCAAGTAAACCGCCCTGCCCAAACTCGGTCGCCTTTGGGATACCCTCAATGGGCGCTGCAATCAACTTGCCATCATCAACCAAGCGCATCGTGCCGCGGCGCTCGGTAACAATCATGCGGCCATCGGGCAAAAACGTAAGCCCCCACGGATTTTTTAGTCCACCCACCACGGTGCTGGCGCGCACTTTGTACTCTTTGGTGTCGAAGGTTTTGTTGGTTTGTGCTGCTAGCGTTAGTGGCGAGATAGCCAGTAAGACGAGGGCGAGATTTTTTACGGCTTGATTAACGGTTGCGTTTGGCATGGACTATTCCGATTGAGAAAAATAAGTGGGTAACAAACTGGGTCAAATGAGATGTAATCGGCGGGTCGATTGATGCGGTTGAATCGGCGCAGTGATGTCGATGGATTTAAAAAATTGCTGTTTCAAGATTTCAGGTGATTGGTGTCTGCGGTGGACGGGACAGGGAAGATAACGGGAGTTATATGATAATAAAAGACCTGACCCCATGCGCTTCAGATTTGCCGCTTCATGGTTGGCTCATCCCGGACTTTTTTTTGAGCCAATCGAGTTCGACCTTGAGTCGTCCGATCTCGCTGTAGAGCCGCTCTGGGTCTTG
>JAYVGG010000039.1:0-2105 GCA_043772475.1 Burkholderiales bacterium | reverse complement strand
CCCGACAACACCACGGAGGGCTTGACGGAGGATAAGTACGGCACCGAGCTTGTGATCCGCTCCGCGACGACGCGCTATATGGCGCTGTCCATGGTGCAGTCACTGAAAAAACGTAAGGCACGCGGTGCTCTTGCCGATGTGCGTGAAATGTTTGACCCTGCGTTCGCGAAAATCCGCAACTGGAACTCAAAAGCGGAGATTCTTCAGGCCGCACCGCTGGCTATGGTTGCACTGGAAAGTTTTCTGAACAAATATAAAGACCTGCAAACGCCGCTGCTTGTGCAACCCATTTGGAAAACAATCGGAAAAACCCCGGTTCTCGCACCGCATTGTCTTGATGTATTCGTCTGGAGTGATTTTGCAATCGCCCATCTATTTCTCGACTCAGCACGTGGTGGCTTGAATGCGCCCGGGGTATCGCGGCCGTTGCGCGCTGCCCTTCGCCTCGCGCGCTTCCTTTATGAAAGCGCCAGTGGCACCAAGGTGTATCAAGCGCCCATTTACGACGGCATGACCTACGACAATCAGAACGATAAAGAATTTGCCATTTCAGGAAATAAGTCGCGCCCGTATATGGCGTGCGAGCGGCTTGTAAAGCCTATCATTCGCAAAAATGAAATTAAGCGCATCGTGCTCGGCGGCGGTCAAAAATTTCTCAGTCCCGAGCGTCGGTTTGATGCAATTCTGTACTTCTCGCCCGATATTTTTGAGGATGACAAATGAGCTTTCGTGTTGCTGATTTATTTGCCGGCGGTGGTGGCCTATCGCTTGGGTTTAAGAACGCCGGCTTCGATGTGGTGTGTGCGGTCGAAAACTGGAAACCCGCCATTGCTGTATATGAGGCCAACTTTAGCGATCATCCTGTCCTGAGCCTCGATCTGGCTGACGCAACGCTAGCCGCTAGGGAGTTGGCAAGCTATCGCCCCGATGTGATCGTTGGCGGCCCCCCCTGCCAAGATTTTTCGAGCGCCGGAAAGCGCGATGAAAGTTTAGGCCGCGCGAGCCTCACGATCAGTTACGCACAGATTGTCACCCAGTGTATGCCGCAGTATTTCTTGATGGAAAACGTGGCGCGCGCCGCAACGTCGGATGCGTTTCGCCGGGCGCTCTCGATTTTCAATCAGGCCGGTTACGGGCTTACCGTTAAAGTACTGGATGCCGCCTATTGCGGGGCGCCACAATTACGCAAACGCATTTTTATTGTCGGCTGCCTTGGGGCGCAGGATGGCTTTTTAGATTCCGCACTGGAGTCCGGGCTTAGCAAAGAGCCCATGACCATTCGCCGCTATTTTCGCGACAGCCTGCCGTTTGAACACTACTATCGTCACCCACGGTCGTATGCACGTCGCGGTGTGTTCAGTATTGATGAGCCGAGCCCGACGATACGCGGCGTGAATCGGCCCATTCCAAAGGGCTATCCGGGGCATGACGGCGATTCAGCCGCAATCGACTCACAGGTTCGCAGCCTCACCACGGAAGAGCGCGCACGCATTCAGACCTTTCCGGCCAAATTCAAATTGCCGGGAACTAAGACCGATGTTGAGCAAGTGATTGGCAATGCCGTTCCCGTCAAGCTCGCGCAATACGTGGCAGAGCATCTGTTGCAATATATGCAAGCTAGCGCTGATGCAATGCGGCATGCGTCGCGGCTCTTTCAAGAGCGCGCCGCATCTGGCGTTGCGGATAAACGCAAGGCGGCCTAAGGCTGGCGGCAGCGTAGGTACATCGCGCTAGGTACTATGCGACAAAAAATGCTGCCCAATTTATTTGGGGTGTCGGCATCATGTCCATTTACGCAGTAGGCGCTCAATGTGCCGGAAACCCCCGTCAGTATTGGCCTTTACGGATTCCTCTGACGGCGAGTCTTGGTGTTTTCACGAAACCCGCGCCACCCAATCGCGATCCGCCGCTATCGCCGCCTTTACGCGATCTTGCTCACTTGATCGAGAAAAACCGTCTCGCGGCAACGGCATTTAACCTAGAAACGGCAGTTGACCGCTCGCGAGTCCCTCGAGCGCCGCCCCAATACTAGAGTTTGGTGATTTCTATGCGTTCACCATTTAGGTGAGACCGCTACGGGTGCGATTGCACGTTTTTTAGGCTCG